>NZ_CP149928.1:435000-444349 GCF_037949285.1 Thioclava sp. GXIMD4216 | reverse complement strand
GTTCCAGTTAGTCGAAGGCCGAAAGGAGCCCTGCGCGCAGGGCATGGTCTGCCGCGCCCTCGGTCGCGGCGGCCCCCTGTTGTGCCAGAGCATGGGTGAGTGCCTGCGCGAAAGGCCCGAAGGTCAATACGCGTTGGCCCAGCCACCACGGGCGGGTGTCCGAAAGCTCGGCCCCGATCAGGCTGCCCAGAAGGGCCTGACGGGACAGGGCGGGGGTGGCCAGAGCGCGCATCAGCCGTTCGGGACGGGCGCGGGTTTCGGACAGGGCGTCGTCGAATTCGGCGTCAGGGGGCAGTGGCGCGCCGCCACCGAATGCCGCAAACAGCCGCCCCGTGGCGCTGCGGGTGACCGAGACCACCTCTTCGGCAGAAATCTGTGCCCATAACGTGGTCTCGCCGGTCATGGCGATGACCCCGTCGAATTGCGGCTGTGCCTTCAGAAGCCCTGCGATCAGGGCCACTTCGCGCGGGTGGGCGGTGACGGGGGGATGGTTTTGTACCAGCTTCGGCAGAAGCCGGATCTGCTGGGCCGGACCCTCCGTGGTGGCGGTGGCCTTGCAGGGAATGTGGCGTGCAGGCCCATCTGCTGCCGCCAGCACAGCCCGTTCGGCACCGGTGGTGGCAAGTTCGCGCGCCATGAGGGTCTGCGCATCCGCGCCTTCCAGCGCAATGTGACGCGGGGAATCGGCCTGCTCGTCCCAGAGAAAAAGTCGGGCGCCATCCACGGCGCCCGCCAGCCATGTTGTCATCCTGTCCTCCATTATCCAGCCCTAGAAATCATGTGCCGGACGCGGGGGCAAGGGATTAGTCCTGTGTCAGACAGTCGCTGAGGGTCTTGGTCAGCCCCGACAGCAGCGTCGCGTAAAGATCGGGACCGTAGTCGAGCGTGCTCCCCGACGGGTCCAGCGCGCCGCCAAGTTTGACCTCCGTGCCCTCCAGCAGGATCTTGATCTGTTTGGGGTCGTGCTGGGCCTCGGGGAAGGCGCAGATGACGTGATCGGCCCCGAGCGCCTGATGCAAGTCTTCCAGATGTGCCGCACCGGGCGCTGCGGCATCGCCCGCGCTGACGCTGCCGGCGATCTCCAGCCCGTAATGGTCGGCCAGATAGCCATAGGCGGCGTGGAAGACGACGAAGGGTTTGCCTTGCGCCGGGGCAAGCTGTTTTGCCAGACCGGCATCAAGATCCTTGATCCTGGCAATCGCGGCATCGGCATTGGCGGCATAGGTGTCCGCATGTTCGGGGTCTTTTTCGGCCAGTGCCTTGGCAATCACCTGCAGCCAGATTTCGGCGTTTTGCGGATTGAGCCATGCATGCGGATCAAGGCCGTCATGGTGGTGATGTTCGTCATGATCCTCGTGGTCATGCCCGTCATCATGGTCCTCGTGATCATGATCGCTATCGGCGTGCGCCTCGTGGTCATGATCATGCCCGTCCTCATCCTCCACCAGTTCCGGCGTGTGGAAATCCTGCCGGATCGTGCCGTCGGCATGCAGCAGCGAAATCGCGGTCGAGTTGTTGAGCGTATCGATCGCGCGATCAAGCCACGGCGTCAGCTCCGGTCCGATCCAGAACACAAGATCGGCATCTTGCAGGCTGCGGGCCTGACTGGGGCGCAGCTGGAAGCTATGCGGGTCGGCCCCTTTATCCAGAAGCACCTTCGCATCCCCGAGGTTGCCCATCACCTGTTGGACCAAGGATTGCACGACCGGCGTGCCGGTGACGACGCTGGGAATGTCGGCTTGTGCCAAGGCGGGCAGGGCGGCAAATGCACCGATGGTCGCGGCCAGACGAAGCGGCAGACGGGACATGTGGTTTCCTTTCGGGACGAACTTGTTTTCAAATGTGCTTTTGTTTATGTAATAGAATAACAAGTCAAGCAGAATTGTGATGCTATAACATGCCGCAGGTTTCAAAAGAGAGCGTCAGTGCCTTCGAGGCGCATGATCACACCCATTGCGCGGGCCATGCGATGTCGCGCGCCGAAGGCGTGATCGCGGCGCAAAAGCTGCGGCTGACGCCGGTGCGCCGCCGCGTGCTGGAGATCCTGCTTGAGGAACATCGCGCGATGGGGGCCTATGAGGTGCTCGAACGGCTGGCGGAGGAGGGCTTTGGCAAACAGCCCCCCGTGGCCTATCGCGCGCTGGATTTTCTGGTCGATTGCGGGCTGGTGCACCGGATCCGCAGGCTGAACGCCTTTATCGCCTGTCTACATGCGGGCGAGGACCATGCGCCGGTTTTCCTGATCTGCGAGACGTGCGATGCCGTGGCCGAAGCGCCCGGAGCCGCCGTGCGCGCCGAACTGGACAAATCCGCGCTGGGGGTGGGTTTCAGGGTGGATCGCGCCAGCATCGAAGCCGTGGGCCTTTGCCCGCGCTGTGCGCAAAAGCCCGAGAAAGAGACCACGAAAGATGTCTGACAGCCTGCTTTCGGCGCAGAATCTCGGTGTGAAACACGGCGATGATTTCGTTCTGCATTCGGTTCATTTCGACATCCGGCCCAAAGAGATCGTGACGGTTGTCGGGCCGAACGGGTCGGGGAAGTCGACGCTGATCAAGGCTCTGATCGGGCTGGAAACATTGGCGACGGGGCGCGTTCAGAAAGCGGCCGGTCTGGTGATCGGCTACGTGCCGCAAAAGCTGCATATAGATGCGACGCTACCGCTGAGTGTGCGGCGCTTCCTGTCCCTGCCCAAGCGGGTCAGCGATGCGGCGGCGCGGGCTGTTCTGGCCCGTGTCGGGGTTGAGGGAATCGAGTCCCGCCCGCTGTCGGGGCTATCCGGCGGGCAGTTGCAGCGCGTGCTTCTGGCGCGCGCGCTTCTGGCCAAGCCGGATGTGCTGATTCTGGACGAGCCGACACAGGGGCTGGACCAGCCGGGTACGGCGGCCTTCTATCTGCTGATCGAGGAGGTGCGTGCCGAAACCGGCTGTGCGGTTCTTATGGTCAGCCACGATCTGCATGTGGTGATGTCCTCGTCGGATCGGGTGATCTGCCTGAACGGTCATATCTGCTGCGAGGGCACCCCCGCGATTGTGTCCGAGGCACCGGAATACCGGGCGTTGTTCGGTATCGGGACGGGCGGTGCCTTTGCGCTTTACCAGCACCATCACGACCATAGCCACGATCCGCAAAGCGGAGCCTGCCTTGCCCATGATCACGGCGCAAGCTCAACCAAGGATACTGCACCGATATGATGGCGCTTTTCGATGATTTCCTTCTGCGCTCGCTGCTGGCGGGGGTGGGGCTGTGTCTGGCCACCGGTCCTTTGGGGGCTTTCGTGGTCTGGCGGCGTATGGCCTATTTCGGGGATGCGACCTCGCATGCGGCCATTCTGGGCGTTGCGATCAGTCTGGGCTTCGGGGTTTCGGTCTATGCCGGAACGCTGGGGGTGGCGCTGCTGATGGCGCTGACCGTGGCGCATCTGTCCGGTCGCGGATATGCGGCGGATACCGTGCTGGGCGTGCTGGCCCATGCGGCGCTGGCCATCGGTCTGGTGGCGGCCTCGTTTATCGGCGGGCTGCGGGTGGATCTTTCCGCATGGCTTTTCGGGGATATTCTGGCCGTGTCGCGCATGGATCTTGCGATCATCTGGCTTGGTGGGCTGGTTGTGCTGGCGCTTCTGGTCTGGCGCTGGCAGAATCTGCTGACCGCGACCGTCAGCGAGGCGCTGGCGAAATCTGCCGGAATCGACGGGCGGCGCGAACAGCTTGTGCTGACGGTGGCGCTGGCGCTGACGGTGGCCGTGGCAATCAAGATCGTCGGGGCCTTGCTGATTGCGGCGCTGTTGATCGTCCCTGCGGCGGCGGCGCGTCAGGTGGCGCGCAGTCCCGAGGCGATGGCGGTTAGTGCCACGCTGATCGGAATGGCTTCGGTGGCGGCGGGTATTTTCGGCTCGCTACGCTGGGACACGCCTGCGGGGCCGTCGATCGTGGTGGGAAGTGCTCTTATTTTCGTGATGCTCCTGCTTTTCCGCAGGCGTCACTGAGTCGTTTTGCAGGCATGCCATGCCGGATCGGGGCCCGCTCCTGCACTGGCTTCCGGCCCGTAAGACAGGCGCCGGGCGCAGGGCAAATCTGATTACGCAGACCTCGGGCATAAGGTTCCGTGATTCGCGGAAAATTTCTGATTTTCATGGACCTATGCAATTTACTGAAGCTGTTTGCCCCCATGTATAAAGGGCGCTGTTGCCATAAAGCTTAAAAAACCGTGCCAAAGTGCAACACATATCACAGTCACGCGCGCAAAGCTTGAGATTCCCCCTTTGCAATTTCGTGAGCCTGTGTAATCGTCGCGTTCGATGCTGCATGTTTGGCGGCACTCTACGGTAATGACGGAGATTACTATGAAAAAACTCGCTACCCTCGCACTCGTCGCCGGTCTCTCGGCTTCGTCCGCTTTCGCAGGCGGTTACACCGCACCGGTCGTTGAGCCGGAGCCGGTCGTCGTCGAGCAAGGCTCGTCCTCGAACGCAGCGATCCTGATCCCGGTTCTGCTGCTGGTCGGTATCGCAGTTGCTGCGGCTGACTAATCAGTCTGACTGATTTCATGGGAAAAGCCGGAAAGCGATGCTTTCCGGCTTTTTTCATGCGCCTAAGACCGTTGTGTCCGCAGTCTGTGCCTTTCCCGATTGCAACTGTTATCCGCCCGGACATAACCTAGAATTGCAAGGCACATCTCGTTGCGGGTCGACCCCCGTCGAGAGCCAGGGGGAGGATTGTTTTGGGAAAAGTCATTACGGTTGCTCAACAAAAAGGTGGTGCGGGTAAGACCACCGTCGCGGTCAATCTGGCCATAGGCTTGGTGCGGGCAGGCTATAGTGTCGCGCTTCTCGACACCGATCCGCAGGGGTCTTTAGGCCGCTGGTTCATGACGCGGCGCGACGCGCTGGACGATCCGGGGGTCGGGTTTGGCACCTCGTCGTCCTGGGGCGTCAGCTATGAATGTGAAAAGCTGAAACGCGATTTCGATGTGGTGATCGTCGATACGCCGCCCAAAGTGGATAGCGATCTGCGTCCGGCCCTGCGTGAAGCCGACGAGATCATCGTTCCGGTGGCAGGCAGCCATGTCGATCTCTGGGCCACCGAAGGGGTCCTTGATCTGGCGCGGCGCTGTAACAAAAGCCCGCGCATCCTTCTCAATCGCGTCAAAAGCAACACGCGTCTGGGACAGGAAGTGGCGCAGGCTGCGGCAGAGCTCGAGGCGCAACTGATGACCTCCACGCTGGCCAATCGCGTGGTCTATGCCGAAACACTCGGGCAGGGGCTGTCTGTCGTGGAAGCCAAGCGCAGTCCCGCATGGGACGAGATTTCCGCCCTGCTGGAAGAGCTCAATATCGCGTCCTGATCTTGTGGCGCATGATCCAGAGGCCGGTTTTCAGAAGCGCCAGACGGTCGCGCATCCAGGCGCGGGCATAGCGATGCCGGCGCATTGTGCGGTGGTCGGGGCTGCTGATGCTGGCCTCCAGCCCCAAGGCCCGTGCAATCAGTCTGGCGCGAAAGCCGTGATAGCGGTCGGTGACAAGGATCACGCGCCCCTGTGCCAGATCGGGGCAGAGGGCTTTGGCATTGGTGATATTCTGGATCGTATCGGTCGAGCGGTCCTCCAGCACCAGACGGTCGGGCGCAACGCCGTGCCGGATCAGGATCCGTGCCATGACTTCGGCCTCGCTCGGGGCGTGGCGGCCAAGCCCGCCACAGCAGATGATCCGCTGGGCCTGCCCCGCCTGCCAAAGCGTCAGCGCCTGCATGACCCGCCGGTGCAGGGCGGGAGAGGCTTGCCCGTCGGGCCAGACGGCAGCGCCGAGAATCAGGATCGTTATCGGGCTCATAAGGCGCATCTAGGGGGCGGGCCGGTTGAAATCCAGTCCTAGAATTCGAACCATAGTCCCAGTTTCACGCGCGGCTGCCGTTCCGCTTCTAGCGGGGCGGAGACGCCCAGTTGCAGCTGCGCCCACGCGAACTCCTTGACGACAGAGGCGGTGAGGCTGCGGGACAGGCCGTCATTATCGGGTTTGTAAAGCTGTAACTGGGTAAAGACCATCAGGTCCTCGCGCAGATGCAGGCCCGCCGTCAGGTCCAGTTTGGTGAAGCTTTTGCTGGGCAGGTGGCTCGGGTCCGGCAGGGTCATCGGGTCGATGCCTTCCGCCGCCGGATCATAGCGCACGCTTTGCGGTGCCTGCAGGTGGCGCAGTTCGGCGCTCAGCCAGCCCGGCCTGTGCCAGAGCGGGTCTTGCACGGACATGCCCCAATTCGCGCCCAGCCCGTACATGGAGACACTCTCTCCATCCAGTTTGCGGCTTCCGACCCAGCCGGTCATGGTCAGCTTCTGCGACCATGTGTCGGGAAAAACCGGCGTCTGCCAGCCGATCCAGTAGTCTTCGGACCGGTCGCCCCGCCCGAGATCGACAATCAGGGTGCTCCGTGCCGAAAGCCCGTATTCGGCATAGAGGCTGGTCCATGTCTCGGTCTCCTGTCCGGTCTCCTGACCGAAAGACAGGAAAGCGGTGCCTTTCTCACGCATCCACGGTCCGGCCCCGACAGGGGTGGCCAGACACAGGCAGAGCATGACCAGAGCGAAAGGGCGCATCGCGGTCTCCTTGAGCGGAGGCCCAGTGTCTCACAGCCCCTCCTGCCGACCAAGGAATTTCTTCTTAGGGTTGTGGTCCGGTCAGATCATCCGGCGCAGCCCTGCCTGCACCTTCAACAGGGCAGGCAGATATTCGGCGCGCGCCTCGTCGATATCGTGGTGCAGGGCGGCAAAGCCGGTGTTCAGCGCGGCAACGGTTCTGCCGCGCGCATCAAGGATCGGCACGGCCAAAGAGCGCAAGCCAGGCTCGACCTCCTGATCGATGGTGGCATAGCCCTGCGCGCGGACCTGCGCGATCACGCCCATGATCTCGTCGGGATCGGTCAGGCTTTGCGGGCTGCGCGGGCTGAGATCGGAGGCCTCAATCCGTGCGCGGGCATCGGGCTCGGGCAACGCCGCCAGCAGCACCCGCCCCATCGAGGTGCAATGCGCCGGCAGCCGCGATCCGGGCATGAGGCCGATGGACATCACCCGCCGCTGCGCCGCTCGCGCCAGATAGACGATTTCGGTCTCGTCAAGGATCGCCACCGAACAGGATTGCCCGATCTGCTCTGACAGCTGGTCGAGCCAGGGCTGCACCACCTGCGCCAGCGGCATCGAGGCCAGCGCCCCCATCCCCAGCCGTAAAACGCGGGGCGTCAGGCTGAAGAACTTGCCATCATATTCGGCATAGCCCTCGTGATACAGCGTCAGAAGGCAGCGCCGCGCGGTGGCGCGGTCAAACCCTGTGCGGGCGGCCACATCGGTGATGGCAAGGCGCGGCGTCTCGGCACCAAAGCACTCCATCACCTTCAGCGCCTTGGCCAGAGACCCGATATGATCGGTCGGTTTGTTCAACATGCGAACGCCCTTTTCGTCTATATGAACAAAGATCAATATACGAACAATACGGCTTCTCCGGTCACATCCGCAAGCGTAATGTCGGCCCCAATTAGGAGGACTTACATGGACAAGACTGTTTCGTCTGTGGCCGCAGCCGTCGCGGATATTCCCGACGGTTGCGTGCTGATGATCGGGGGCTTTGGCGGGTCGGGCGCACCGATCGAGCTGATCCACGCATTGATCGACCGTTTCCGCGCGACCGGTAGCCCGAAAAACCTGACCGTGGTCAATAATAACGCCGGCAATGGGTCCATCGGGATCGCGGCGATGATCAAGGCGGGCATGGTGGGCAAGATGATCTGCTCTTTCCCGCGCTCGTCGAATGCCGAAGCCTTCAACGAGAAATATCTCGCGGGCGAGATCGCGCTGGAACTGGTGCCGCAGGGCACGCTGGCCGAGCGTATCCGTGCCGCAGGTGCGGGCATCCCCGCCTTCTACACGCCGACTTCTTTCGGGACCGAGCTGGCCGAAGGCAAGCCCGTCGAGGAATTCGAGGGTAAATCCTATGTGCAGGAACGCTGGCTGAAGGCCGATTTCGCGCTGATCAAGGGCCATATCGGCGATAAGATGGGCAATATGACCTATCGGATGGCGGGGCGGAACTTCAACCCACTGATGGCGATGGCCGCAAACCGCACCATCGCGCAGGTCTCGAGCCTGATCGAGCCGGGCGGGATCGACCCGCAGGAAGTCATCACCCCCGGCATTTTCGTCGATGCCTTGGTCGAGGTGAAAGACCCGCAACAGGAAGAAGTCCTTGTCCGGACGGGAGTGGTCTACTGATGCTTGATATGAAACTTTCCAACGCGCAAATCGCATGGCGCGCGGCGCAGGACATCGAGGACGGTTCCTATGTGAACCTCGGCATCGGCTTCCCCGAGATGATCGCCAAGTTCCAACCCGAAGGCCGCGATGTGATCTATCACACCGAGAACGGCGTTCTGGGCTTTGGCGAGGCCCCGCCCGCCGGTGAGGAGGATTGGGATCTGATCAATGCCGGCAAGAAGGCGATCACCCTGAACCCCGGTGCCGCGTTTTTCCACCATGCGGACAGCTTCTCGATGGTCCGTGGCGGCCATCTGGATCTGGCGGTGCTGGGCGCTTATCAGGTCGCCCAAAACGGCGATCTGGCGAATTGGCGGGTGGGGTCCAAGGGCGTGCCTGCGGTAGGCGGCGCGATGGATCTGGTGCATGGCGCCAAACGGGTGGCGGTGGTGACCGATCACGTCACCAAGGATGGCAAGCCGAAGCTCGTTGAGGCCTGCACCTTCCCGCTGACGGGCTTGGGCTGTGTGACCCGCGTCTATACCTCGCTTTGCGTGGTGGACATTGTCGACGGCAAGTTTGTCCTGCGCGAGAAACTGGCGGCCATGTCGATGGAAGAGCTGCAATCCTATACGGGGGCGACGCTGCATGTCGACGGCTCGGTAGGCGAGATGACCGTGCCGGAGGGCCTGTGATGACCGAAGTCTATATCTGCGACTATATCCGCACGCCGATTGGCCGTTTCGGTGGTGCCTTGTCGAGCGTCCGTGCCGATGATCTGGGGGCGATCCCGCTGAAGGCGTTGGCGGAGCGTAACCCGTCGCTTGATCTCGCGCAGATCGACGAGGTGATCTTTGGCTGCGCCAATCAGGCGGGCGAAGACAACCGTAACGTGGCGCGGATGTCGCTCCTGCTGGCGGGCTATCCCGAAACGGTGCCGGGCACCACGATGAACCGGCTCTGCGGTTCGGGCATGGATGCGATCATCACCGCCGCCCGCGCGATCAAGGCGGGGGAGGCCAGCCTGATTGTGGCAGGGGGCGTGGAATCCATGTCGCGCGCGCCTTTCGTCATGCCCAAAGCTACGGCGGCCTTCTCGCGGGTCAATTCGGTCGAGGAC
>NZ_CP149928.1:300000-430000 GCF_037949285.1 Thioclava sp. GXIMD4216 | reverse complement strand
GATGGTGACGGATCTGAACCGTTGTTCACACTTATCGGATTGTGTGGGCAGCCTACAGGTCCCTGGAAATAGCCTCTCTATAAGACCGTACCCGAAACCGACACAGGTGGACTGGTAGAGAATACCAAGGCGCTTGAGAGAACCACGTTTAAGGAACTCGGCAAAATGCCTCCGTAAGTTCGCGAGAAGGAGGCCCCATCGCTAGGCAACTGGTGGTGGGGGGCACAAACTAGGGGGTGGCGACTGTTTACTTAAAACACAGGGCTGTGCGAAGCCGTAAGGCGACGTATACAGTCTGACGCCTGCCCGGTGCCGGAAGGTTAAAAGGAGGGGTGCAAGCTCTGAATTGAAGCCCCGGTAAACGGCGGCCGTAACTATAACGGTCCTAAGGTAGCGAAATTCCTTGTCGGGTAAGTTCCGACCTGCACGAATGGCGTAACGATCTCCCCGCTGTCTCAAACGTGGACTCAGCGAAATTGAACTGTGTGTCAAGATGCACACTACCCGCGGTTAGACGGAAAGACCCCATGAACCTTTACTACAGCTTCACACTGGCATCAGGATTGTGATGTGCAGGATAGGTGGTAGCCTTTGAAACCAGAACGCCAGTTCCGGTGGAGGCATCCTTGAGATACCACCCTTCGCACTCTTGATGTCTAACCGCGGTCCGTTATCCGGATCCGGGACCCTGTGTGGCGGGTAGTTTGACTGGGGCGGTCGCCTCCCAAAGAGTAACGGAGGCGCGCGAAGGTGGGCTCAGACCGGTCGGAAATCGGTCGTTGAGTGCAATGGCAAAAGCCTGCCTGACTGCGAGACTGACAAGTCGAGCAGAGACGAAAGTCGGCCATAGTGATCCGGTGGTCCCAAGTGGGAGGGCCATCGCTCAACGGATAAAAGGTACTCTGGGGATAACAGGCTGATGGTGCCCAAGAGTCCATATCGACGGCACCGTTTGGCACCTCGATGTCGGCTCATCTCATCCTGGGGCTGGAGCAGGTCCCAAGGGTACGGCTGTTCGCCGTTTAAAGAGGTACGTGAGCTGGGTTTAGAACGTCGTGAGACAGTTCGGTCCCTATCTGCCGTGGGTGTAGGATACTTGAGAAGAGTTGCCCCTAGTACGAGAGGACCGGGGTGAACGGACCACTGGTGGACCAGTTATCGTGCCAACGGTAGTGCTGGGTAGCTATGTCCGGACAGGATAACCGCTGAAAGCATCTAAGCGGGAAGCCCCCTTCAAAACTAGGTATCCCTTGAGGGCCGTGGAAGACCACCACGTCGATAGGCTGGAGATGTAAGTGCAGCAATGCATTCAGTTGACCAGTACTAATTGCCCGATTGGCTTGATTTGATCCAGTAGTAGACAGACACTCCTACAGATCAAAATCATGCATACAACTTGACTTGCACGCTCTTTATTCGGTTTGGTGGTCATAGCGCTGGCTATACACCCGGTCCCATTCCGAACCCGGCCGTTAAGGGCCAACACGCCAATGGTACTGCGTCTCAAGACGTGGGAGAGTAGGTCACCGCCAAACCTAATAAAGAGCGTCATTCATCTCTATAACGATAACACCCCCCCAAATCAGACACAAAATAACGCGGGATGGAGCAGCCCGGTAGCTCGTCAGGCTCATAACCTGAAGGTCGTAGGTTCAAATCCTACTCCCGCAACCACCGAAATCTTACCAATGATCCGCAAAGCCTCCTTAGGGAGGCTTTTTTGTTGTCTATCAACACCTTCCACAAATGAAGAAGGGCCTCCGAAGAGGCCCCCCACATTGGTGATGATCGTGATCCGTATCCCGTCTCGACTGTCTGGGTCCCCTATGAGCTCTACCGGCATCGATGTGCCCGAGGTCGTCAATCTGGTGTTTTTCAAGATTGTCCGCTCCAAGACCAAGTTCTGGCAGATGGTGGGGCGTGGGACGCGTTTGAGCCCAGGACTGTTCGGCCCGGGCGAGGATAAGAGCGAATTCGTTATCTTCGACTTCTGCCAGAACCTCGAGTTCTTCCAAGAAAATCCGAACAAGACAGATGGGCCAACAGCACGCCCGCTAGGCGAGCGCCTGTTCACCAACCGCGTGGAACTGATCGAGGCACTGGCCGAGGCGGAAGAACCGCATGAGCAACTGATCCAGGACATCAAAACGCGGCTTCATGACGAAGTGCTTGGGATGCCGCTCGACAATTTCATCGTTCGCGCCAAGCGCCGGAGCGTAGAGCAATTCCGCGATCCAAAGAACTGGAACAGCCTTTCGCTCGATGATCGCCTCGCGCTGATCGAACAGGTCGCGGGTCTGCCCACGGCTTATGAAGATGGCAACCTGCCTGCCAAGCAATTCGATCTCCTGATGCTGAACGCCCAGTTGGAGCTGATGAAGCAAACAGGCGGCTTCCTGAGCCTTCAGACGCGGATCATCAGCTTTGCCGCTACTCTCGAGGGGTTGGAGAATGTCCCACTTGTGGCCAAAGAGATGGCGCTGATCCTCGAGATCCAGACCGATCTCTTCTGGGAGGACATTACGCCCGAGATGCTCGAGACCATCCGGCGGCGGCTACGCCATCTGGCCGAGCTCATCCAACCCGTTGAACGCAAGATCGTCATCACCGATTTCGAGGACGAGATCGGGATAGGCGCAGAAGTGACCATGCCCGAGGTCGGCAGCGGCGTGGACAAGGCACGGTTCAAGATGAAGGTGCGCCGTTTCATCGAAGAACACCGCGACCACATCACGCTCATCAAGGTGAGGCGCGGCGAAGCCCTGACGCAGCAGGATCTCGACGAGTTGCAACGTATCCTGATCGAACAGCAGATCGCTGATGGTAGCCTTCTGGCAGGGTTGGAAGAGGAAGGTGGGCTCGCGCGGTTCTTGCGCTCACTCAAAGCGTCGGTTTGCATCAGTCTGATCACTTCCGATGCGAACTGTGCCTCAAACTGACTGGTCAGCAGACCGGTACGAAGTCGTGCCATGACCCGGGCCTCTACCTTCGACCGCAGGATCGTTTTGTGGTTCGTGCATTTTACCGGGGGCCGCTGGGTCTTCCGACGTGCGCAGCCGTAGCGTGCCTGGGCGATGACGCTAAACGCGCCCCGGCAACAGCCGCATCTGAGAAGGCCCGAAAGGAGATATTGCGGGCGATGGCTGTCGTTGAGTGACTTACTCCGTTTGGTATGTGCCCTATGCGTTGCTTCCAGCCGGTCCTGAACTCGGTTCCAGAGATCATCGTCGATGATCGCGAGGTCGTGGGCCTCGACATACATGATGTCGTCTGCATCTGCCGGACGGGAAATCCGATTGCCCGTCTCGCTATCCCGGCTGAAGCGGTTACGCCCGTACACGATTGTGCCCACATAGGCTTCGTTGCGCAGCATCCCGTCGCGCTTTTTGGCATTACCGCGAATGGTCGAGTCATTCCACACGCCGCCGCTCGGCGAGGGGATGCCCTCTTCATTGAGACGCGCTGCAATCTGTCTCGGTGAGAGCCCTGACACATAGTCTTCAAAGATCCGACGGATGATGGTGGCCTGTTCCGGAACAATCTCCCGGTTCAGCTGGGAGCGGGTCTGTCTTACGCGATAGCCATAAGCCAGGCCGCCGGCTATACGGCCTTCGCGGGTCATACCCTTTTGACCCCGGCGGACTTTGTCTGCGATCTCCCTCGACGTGTGTTCGGCAATAGCGCCTAAGAACGGCAGGAGCTTCCAATCGAACTTGCCACCATTCGATGCATAGAGTTCTACCCCTCGTGCCTCGAACCAGTCTCCGATCATATTGATATCGATGGCTCTGCGACCGATCCGTTCGACCCCTTCGACAATAACTGCCGCAATATCGCCCTTGCTGACGCGTTGCTTCATGGCCATGACACCGTGCCTTGAGCTGAGCAGGCTACGCCCCGTCTTTGCATGATCCGTATACTCGCCAGCGATATCGAAGCCCAGATGGAGAGCCGTCTCGCGGCATAGCGCGAGTTGATGTTCGCAGCTCCGATCATTTTGTCGATTGCTTGAATAGCGTGCATAGAGCACGACCTTCGGCCGACCATTGATCGTCTTGCGCACTGGGTTAGCAGATGCGGCGCGACGGGCTTTGCGACAGGGTGAGTGGGGCAGAAGGGTCATTGAGTGGTCTCCTTTTGCTGCGTGCGCGCCACATAGGCCCGCGCGATGAGAGTGACGAAAGCCGCGAGATCGACCGTAGCGGTCGTCGGCCCTCCCGGGTTGTCGTTGGCGGCGGTGATCTTTCGAAAGAGATCGAGGCTGAGATACGCGCAGAATATCAGAATGGGTTCGATTCATTGTCGTCCGCAAGCAAGGTCGCGGCGGATCTTGTTGCAACGATCGAGCCGTCAATTAGGCCCGTCGTTCAAAACAAGCTGAACCTACTCAAAAAGCATCTCTCGGCGGCAGGTCGCTTTGCTGCGCGCGTGATGGTCGGACGGGACAGGCAGGTGATCCGTAGCCGCGACGCTAAAAAATATGACGAAAGAGATGAGATATAACAAAGAGTTGGCGCGCCGTGCAAAATAATTCCTCCGAACAATTAAGTCCCCGCGAGCAAAAAGTACCAGATCCTTTCTGAGGACAGCAAGGAACTGCCTCACTTAACCGCTCGAACGAGCTTCACCCCATATAAGGATACTAGAATGAGCAAAGCCGCTCCTCAGACCAATCCCCTGAACAACAAAGCCAATCGCGCTCTCGAGTCTTTTGTCCGAGTCATCGGCACCGAAACGGCCAAGGAGGTCAAGCTAGATGAAGAACGGCAGAAGGCCTTTGGCGCCAGCATGACACCGTTCCTCGAAACGCTCGATGAAGAGACCCGTGCAGGCATATTCCAAGCCATAGAGGCCGTCGCAACGGGGCCCAACCGTCGTAAGATCGCCAGCCATCCGCTCCGTCCGAACGCGTTGATCGAAAGGCTGGAGGCCGAAGCCGAGAAGGACGCTGCGTCGCGTAAAAGTGGCGATAGCGATGGTGGTGCCAACGAGCCTGCCTAAGGGGGGCATCAGAACTGATCGAGGCGGTCGGGTCGCTCATGTGAGCTGTTATTCCCATCATTGGTCGACGGATCGTCTCGATCGTTTTGTCTTAGAAGGGTTGTAATATCACCGGAAAAGGCATCACAGACTTGACCTTCCCACAAACTCTGTCAAAAACCGTCAAATGTGCTTGACGCGCCAATGCCAGTAAGCTGCTGCTTTTCTTTGCGGTGAGTCGCCAAACGGCTCATGACTTGGAAACTTAGATTATCTACCGCGTGCTTACTGGCTACCTTACTTTGAGGTTCTATGGAAGATTTATTGAAAGAAAAAATCGAACTTGAAGCAAGGCGACGTTTAAAAAAATGGAGAAAAGAGGCCAAAGACAGAAAAAAAAGATACGAAAGATTTCAGAAAAAGACTGGGATGCAGGGTCCGTTTCTTCCCTTGGCGGAGCCCGCACTATGGGGGCAATTTAATCAATTTAACCCGTTTTATTGCATCAAAAAAAGTAAATATTTGGCCAGAGTGATTGTAAGAAAAGTAAGGGAAGGTACATATAAGCCTCAGTCCTCTGTTCGTCACGAAATTCCTAAGCCAAACGGGTCGGTTCGGTTGGTTGATGCATTTGGTATACCAGATGCAGCTCTTTGTACTTATCTAAGCTCAGCGCTACGCGAGCGAAACGATCGCATATTCTCTGCCTACAGTTATGCCTATCGTCCCGGAGTAAAGCCAATAGATGCAATCGCCAGGCTTGCAATTTTTATTAAATCAGAAAAGGTATTTGCCAGTAACTATGATTTCAAAGATTACTTTGGATCAGTAAGTCATGACTACATCCATAAAGAAGTTTTAAACTCAAGAAAATTCAAGATAACAAATTTCGAGAAAACTGTAATATCCGCGCTTTTAACGCATGAATTTATTACGAAAAGCGGAGAGAAAAAGGCTAGGTCGCTCGGCTTTCCTCAGGGGAACTCTCTGTCATTGTTTCTAGCTAATGCCGTTGGAGACAGTCTTGATAGACTGTTGGATAAATCCAATGGGAACTATCTAAGATATGCTGACGATAGCATTGTCATCACATATTCATACGAAGATTCAATCAAAGCGATGGCGGCTTATTCTGAGTTTTCACAATTGACGCGAGTAAAAATTAATACCAGCAAGGAAACTGGAATTAGTATAGTCTCTGACCGAGAGGGGGAGATGAGGACTCAAAAGTCGTTGGCATTTTTGGGTTATGAGCTGTCAAAAAATAAAATTACCCTTACCGAGGTGGCGAAATCAAAGTTAAAGTCACGCTGCTCAAAGATTATTTATAGAAATCTATTGATGTATCCTAAGAGACTTAAATGTATCCCTTCGGGAAGAGTTGATAGATTTGGTGCGGACTGGGATCTCCTAGCCTGCATTTCCGAACTTCGTTTTATGCTTTATGGTCATTTGTCACACGATAGAGTTAAGAAATACCTAGATGGACGAAGTCGTTTGAAGTCAATGCCGGGCTCAATTTCATACTACTGCTTAGTTGAGGCTGTAGCTGATTTTTCGGAACTTGACGGTTGGCTTGTCTGGGCTGTCTCAAGGGCATTAGTGGAGCGATATAAATATCCCTTATATGATGTTGGTATTTCCAAGCCCTTGATGCCAGCGAACGACGAGCTGATTGATGGCTCATGGTTGAAGTCGCATCGACGCTTTGAAGGTCGATTGCCCAGTTTTGTCCTGGCGTGGAGGGCAGCACGGAAGGCATGGTTTAGTTACGGAAATCTTGGTGTTAATGACGGGCGCGATGTGTATGAACTCCAATGAAGTTGATGAATTTTATAGAAAAAAAGTTGCTTCTATAAGAAAGACAGCTTATATAAGATTTGATGTCGCCGAAAGGTTGCAAGCAATCAATTATATAAGTTTAGTCGCATCGCTAATTTTGACGACCTATCTCTCTGCTTGGGCGATTTTCACGGTATTCTTTCCGAACGTTTTAAGTTCTCGCGAGAGTGAGTTTGTGTCTTACATCGCTGTGATGGCTACAATCTCTCTTATGCTACTAACTGTCTTGGATTATGTGGCTGATAGATCTGTGAAAGCACAGACCTTTTTAAGGTGTGGGAACGCGCTCCTTCAAGTTGCGGATGAACTGGAACATGCCATTCTTTCTAAAGAACACGCGTCTCAGTTGAAAATAATCGTTGGAAAATACCATTCTATACTGAATGAATCTTCTTTGAATCACACCTCGGAAGATAATGATTTGTACGATCAAAAATCTAACTTGCGAAAAGCAGGTTGTTTCTCACGTTACCCGATGAGGCTGTTCTTCATTTGGTCCGTTGTTCTTTACTACGCAAAGAGAATTTCGCTCCAAATAATAGTTGCAATTATGGTAATTGCGCCAACTGTGGCGATTATAAAAAACTTAACCCTCTTCTAAAGCTAGATCCACATTGACACTTAGACCATCCTCTCTTCCTGAGGCTCCGTAATTATCGAGTGATACTATGGTTATTTTTGGTCTGCAAAAATAGCATTGTGAGATATGTTGCTAAAGTGGGGAGCTGGTAAGATTTCGGTGGTGTCAGGCTCCCGCAACCAACACTAATTCACCAGTATTATCAAAACCTTCCAGCCGCGCGTCGCCAGACTGCGCGGACGTTTGCGTGCGTGCCTCCTCCTGAGCTGACGCAAGTTGAAGTAATCGTAAGCGTTGCATTTGAACCCTTCTGAGGGGCAGATCTCTCCCCTCGTCACTCTGCTAGGATCCTCGAAACACGAGGTATCATGCATGAATGACTTTCCAAAGATTCGGAACCACTATGGCTTTGCGATCGAGTTGCATCCAGGAGGCCGTCGCGTTTGGCCACCCGCCCGTCAGCCGCACGTGTTGTCTTGCGGGAACGACTCTCTGGGGTTGATGACGCGGCAGCGGCGAACGCTGCCGAAGAAGCTGCCTTCAAGAGCAAGGGGCGCGTCTGTGAACGCTTCATCATCGCGCTTCCTGTTGAAGCAAGTGCGGAGCAACGTGTTGCCCTGGTCGCTGCATTTGCTGAGCAACTTACCGCAGGCAAAGCGGGCTTTGTTGCCGCGCTTCATGACCAGCGAGGAAATGACTTGCGGAACCCCCATTTTCACTTGGTCGCGTTCGACGTGCACGAAAAATCGGGAGGGCGCGGACGGCCCCGAAGTGTGATCGGTTTGGCGAGGAAAGGAGCTGTCGAAGCGGCTGCGAAGTCATGGGCGGATGTGCACAACGGCATGATGACGCAATGGGGTTTCGGAAGAGAAAGCCTGATCGACCATCGGTCGTTTGCTACCCGCGAAATCGAGAGAATCCCGACGATCCATGAAGGCCCCGCTGCACGCGCAATGGCGGCGAAGAGGAAAATCCCAGCGCCAAAGGCCGAATGGCAGCGCATCGACAGCGGCACTTCACGTGCCGACGCCAACAAGATCATCCGAGACATCAACAAAGACATGGAGAAGTTGAATGAACACACCCATCGATTGGGAACAGGCGATGACAGAAGTGCAGAGCAACGCGAAAGCCGCCGCCCGCCATTCGGAGCGGACATTGAACGGCGTCGCCGAGATTGCACACAGCCACAGCCGCCATTTGTCGCGCCTCGACCAGATGCAAAAGACCTTGGATGCGATGCAGGAGGCGTTGAAGAGCCGCCCGCATCCAATCCAGCCTTCGACCGTGGCAGCCAAGGCATCAGCCCCATTCCCCCTATTCGTAGCGTTGGGCCTCTTCGTCGCTGGCGTCATGTGCGGCGCGTTTATCGCGAACTTCTGATGCTGCGCGAGACGCTGCGGGTTCGGCTTTTGCGTATTGAGGCGCAACGCCGCCCCCGCGCTACACCAGCGGCAGTGCAGGTGGAACAGGACGCGAAAGAAAGGTCTCCAGGCAGGCCAGACCTTCCGCATCAACGACCGGAACTCCCTCTCGGTCGCTGAGGTCGCCATCCCCGCGCAGCATGATATCAAACCCATGTCGCAGCCCGTAGCGGTCGCATTGCGCGGCGTTCGCCGCCAGGTGGCAAAGCCCCGGATCAGAGGTCAAAAGAGCCACTGCGAGATGAAGGTCTTCGCCAGTCAGACCACTGGGGATTTTAACGAAGCAAAGCCGCAATGGGTTTGATACCTCCAGCCAATGCGGAGCCAATCGCTCGAAGCGGGCTTGGATCGCTTTGAAGTCTTCAGGAGCGAAGAGGCGAAGCAAGAGGCACGGGCCGAGCGAACGCCGGGCATGTGGCGCGTCGGCGGGGTTCTCCCGGTCAAGGGCGGCGAAGGTCTCTGTCAGCGCGACACGGAGACCGCCAGGGGCTTGGAGGACGAAGCCAGGTGCGCGGTCCTTGCCGCGATAGGCTTTCAGCCCAACCTTGCGGGCGCAACTCGACCCCACGGCAACTGGCATTTCATGGGCGGGGAGGTAGTATCGGCGGTTGCCGTTGCGGTCGTTCGGGAGGGGGCGCGGATGGTCGCAGAGATAGTCAAGCAGGGGGGGCGCTCATGGCGGGCTTCCTTTGCTGTTGTGGGCCGTAGGAAGCATTTGGGAATCTCTTTCCGGAAGGAGGAGCGACTTTCGCGAAAAACTTTCGGTCCTGGCTCAGGTCATTGCGATTCCACGGCTTTCTCGTGTAGCAAGATAGCAACCCAGAACAGAGCCGTTCATCAGGACGGCCACAGAGCGAGAGACCTGAAATGCCCACCTTGGACTGGATCGGCAAGAAAGCCGTCGTCAATCACCATGCAGAAGTTCCTTATCGCCTCGTGCATTGCGACGGCGACCTTTCGGCTGGTGATCCAAACGCAGGCAATCTTCTTGTCCAGGGGGACAACCTCGAAGCACTCAAGGCGTTGCTGCCGTACTATGCTGGGAAGGTAAAATGTATTTACATCGACCCTCCATACAACACCGGAAATGAGGGCTGGGTATATAATGACAATGTGTCGTCTCCGGAGATCAAGGCTTGGCTGGGCAAAGTCGTAGGAAAAGACGCCGAAGATCTTTCCCGTCACGATAAATGGTTGTGCATGATGTATCCGCGCTTGCGGCTACTCAAAGACTTCCTTACGGAAGATGGCATTCTAATAGTGAGCATTGATGACAATGAATGCCATTCATTAAGATTTTTACTACAAGATATTTTCAAATCGAACCTGGTTAGCAGCCTGATCTGGGTAAATGAAGGTAACATCGACAACCAAAGCAAGATTAAACAGCTTCATGAATACGTTCTTGTTTTTGAAAAGACCAAAGGTTCATTTGGACTTCCTGCGTTAATTGACCCAAATATCGGTGAGGACAGCAAGCTTTCGAATGACAAAATTCTTAATACCATTGTAAAGAATGGTCCAAAGAATCCGATTTCCACTATAAGTTTACCCGAAGGATTTCCAGCGGATTTTGACGAGGGAGAAATACCAGTCCCTCACGACCCTAACTTTTGGCCGAAGTTTGATCAGCCAATAAAGGTATCCGGTGGAAAGATCACGCATCCAATTGATGTTGAAAGTGGGTGGAGTTCAAAAGCCCAGTGCGAACTCTTCATCAATAACGGATGCAGTGACATTCTGGATCGAAAGGGTCAGAAAACACGGTTTCACATTACGAAATCTGGTGCAATTTTCAATGAGAAAGACCGAAGTGAAAACCAAAGCCATGTTCTCTCCGTCTTGCATAACATGGGGTCGGTTCAAGAAAGCGCTGCCGAACTTGCAACGATGAGGCTGAACTTCTCTTACCCCAAGCCGCGCAGGTTGATAGAATACCTTATCAAAATGGCGACGAACCCCGGCGATTTAGTAATGGACTCATTTTCCGGCTCAGGGACAACTGCTCATTCGGTTTTGTCCTTGAACGCCGACGAAAAACCAGACCGACGTTTTATTGCTATAGAAATGGATGAAGCTACTGTCCGCGACATCACTGCCCCTCGGCTCAGACTGGCCGTTGAGGGATATCTTCCTTCAAATTCACCAAGTAAACCCGTCGGACCGCTTGGCGGTGGCTTTCGATATTGCAGGCTTGGGGTTCCGCTTTTCAATGAGTTTGGGGATATCGGCCTTGAGGTGAATTTCCCCGATCTCGCAGCTCACGTTTTTTTCTCTGAGACGGGATCTCCCTTGCCAAAGCGTGTCGATGGCTCGACCCCGTTCTTGGGGTTGCATAAGGATACTGCCATCTTCTTGCTCTTCTCTGGGGCGGAGCAAGGCATACCCCGTGAAGCTGCCGGAAATGTCCTGACACCTGACGCCCTGGCATCTCTACCAACTCTCCCTGAAGAGTTTGAAGGAACGCGCGTGGTGTATGCAGAGGGCTGCACTGTTTCGCCCGAGAGATTGAAAAACGAGGGAGTTATCTTCAAGCAGATCCCCTACCAGATCGAGGGAAATTGAAGATGGCTGCCGTAAATCTGGAACTGAAAGACTATCAACGCGCAGCTTTGACGAAACTCAGAGACTACTTGCGTGACTCTGATGGAATGGGCGCCAACATTGCATTCTACAAGGCAACCAACCTGCCTTACCGGAATGCTCCCATGATTGCCGAAGGGACACCCTATGTCTGCCTTCGCATCCCGACCGGAGGCGGCAAGACCATCACCGCTGCCCATGCAGTCGGCGTGGCAGCGCAGGAGTTCATGAAGTCGCAAAACCCCATGGTGTTGTGGCTCGTGCCCTCTAATCCCATTCTCACGCAGACCGTCGAGGCGCTGAAGAACCCGGAACATCCCTACCGCGCTGCTTTGGCAAAGGACTTCGGGCGCAACATCACCGTCATGACGAAGGCAGAAGCCCTGGCAATGTCCCGCGCCGATGCAGAGGGGGGCGCTTGCATAATCGTCTGCACCATTCAATCTTTCCGGATCGAAGACGAGAAGGGCAATCAGGACCCGGAAGGCCGGAAAGTCTACGACGACAACGGCGCACTGATGGACCATTTTTCGGGCCTCACAGCGGCCCAGACAGCCCGCCTGAACAAGGTGGAGGGCACAGACCGCCCCATCGCTTCGCTTGCCAACCTGCTACGCCTACATCGCCCCATGGTGATCGTTGACGAGGCCCATAACGCCCGCACCGCGCTTTCGTTCGATACGCTGTCTCGCTTCAATCCATCGCTCATTCTTGAACTGACGGCGACGCCACAGACCGAGCACGCGCCGAGCAAGGATCAGCACGCGTCCAATATCCTCTATTCCGTTTCAGCCGCAGAGTTGAAAGCGGAACAAATGATCAAGATGCCGATAAAGCTGACGACGGATCGAGACTGGCGGAAAACCATCGGCGCAGCCTTGGATTGCCAGGAAGCATTGGAGAAAGCCGCACTGGCCGAGGAGAAGGAGACCGGAGAATACATCCGCCCGTTGATCCTCTTCCAGGCTCAGAGCGCCAGCAAGACAGACCCGCACCGCCTGACTTGGGAAAAAGTTGAGGAGGAACTGAAGGAACGCAAGATTCCGGCAGAGCAAATCGCTGTGCATTCAGGCCCCAGGAAAGACCTGGACAGCTTGGAAAAGCCGATCACCGACAAGGATTGCCCTGTTCGATACGTCATCACCGTGCAGAAGTTGAAAGAGGGCTGGGATTGCCCCTTTGCCTACATCTTGTGTTCGGTCGCGGAGCAGACCTCGGCAACCGCCATTGAGCAAATTCTCGGGCGCGTCTTGCGAATGCCGAAGGCCGCAAGGAAGCGGCGCGATGCGCTGAACCAGGCCTACGCCTTCGTTGCTTCCGCGAGTTTCGATGAGACTGCTACACGGCTGAAAGATGGCCTGGTTGACGGCGCGGGCTTCAACAAGCTCGAAGCAGACGAGATCGTTTCGCGTGAACCTGGCTTGGGCTTTGAACAAGACCAGGAAGAATATCAACACGAGTCAGACCCGATGGAAGACGAGGGTATGACTGGCGAAGAAGTTCAGGAGGCTATTGCAAAGCTTCCGGCTTCGGTGAGAACACGCGTGAGTTTTGATCCTGAGAAGAAATCGGTGAGCTATCGCGGACCGATGACCAAAGAGAGCCGAAACCTTCTCCAACTTGCTCTCGCAAAATCGACAAAGGCGACCAAGGTAATTGATCGACTTTACGCCAAGTCGAATAACTTCCAAATGTCGGCAAGCCAGGAAGATGAAAAGCCCCCGTTCATCGTGCCGCTCCTCGGGTTCCGCAAGCAAGGTGAGCTACAGCTTTTCACGAAAGAGCAGTTCCTGGACTTGCCTTGGCGGTTGGATGAATGCGACCCGTCGGATATATTGAACCGATTCAAGATCGTTGATCACAGTCAATCCGGTCAGATTGACGTCAGCGACAAAGGAAAAGTCGAAATCGACTTTGTAAAGCGTTTGCAGGGTGAGTTGTCGCTGGTTGTCCAAGAACGATCATGGAACCTACCTCGTCTGGCAAACTGGCTTGACGGTGGGATCAAGCACGCTGACATTACCAAGCCGAGTGCGATAATTTTCATTTCCAATGCGATTGAGGCTTTGATTGAATCTGGGTTCACAATGGATGAACTTGCTCGAAACAAATATGATCTGCGAACTTCTATCAGAAGGTTGATCGACGATCTGAGAGCAAGCAGAGAGCAAGGGAACTACAATGCTCTATTCGCGGCTGACGCAGAGGCTTTCGCGACGAGTTCGGAACTGTCCATGATATTTGATGAGCAGAGCTACGCTTTCAATCAGCCGTATTCGGGTGCAACAAAATTCAATAAGCACTACACTCCACTGGTTGGCGATTTGAAGGCCGAAGGGGAGGAGTTCGAATGCGCCCGATACCTGGATAGAATGGATGAGGTCAAATACTGGATCAGGAACGTCGAGGGAAAAAAGACTTCATTTTGGCTTCAGCTTCCTCACCAGAAATTCTACCCCGATTTCGTCGCGATGTTGAATGACGGGCGCATTCTTGTCGTGGAATACAAGGGCGGCATTTATTACGACGGTGAAGAGCCAAAGCGTCAGATAGGGAACGTTTGGGCAGAAGCAAGCAATGGCCAATGCCTTTTCTGCATGCCGACCGAAAGAGGTTTCGACCTGATCAATCAGACCATCGCCGTTTAATCACCTTCTCCAGTTGGGCGAAGTCCTCAGACTTCGCCCATCCACATGGCGCGGATGTAGGCTTCCTGGTCAACACCGTTAGCGAGCACTTCCCACCGATCCATCATCCAAAGCCCCCATTTTTCAAGCAAGATTTCGCGAGGGTCGTAGTATTCCGCGCGGTTATATGCATTCTCGGTTTCACTACCAACAATGTGTGCCAAGCTGATTTCTGCTATTTTTTCGTCGCAGTCCGCGATTTTGGTTGCCCATGTCCTGAAAGCGGCACGCATCCCATGCACCGTTGCAGTCGGGTAATGTGTTTGAAGAAGCTTCCTCATTGTATTTTCGCAAATTGGCTTCTCCGGCTTTGTTGGCGATGGGAATACCAGGGGCTGAGAATTCGGCGTCTTTTCTCGTAGACGCAGGATCAATTCTCTTGCCGGAATGGATATCGGGACCCGAAAAAACGGATCGTCGCCCTTCAATCGCCAGCCTCCTTTGAGAATTTTCTTTGGGATTCTCCATTCTGTGAAACCATTTTCGAATTGATCCCACCTCGCTTGTCGAATGGTTCCGGATCGCATTGCCGTGAATGTAGTGAATAGCAGCGCATAGGCTCCAATCGCTTCCGATTTGATCAGGACCTTGACCAGATCGGGAAGCTCTTCGTATGGGATCGCCTCGAAACTTTTGACTTCTCTGTCTTGTGAGCGCATCACAGTTCTTGCGGCTTTCCCGGGATTTCCAGTGGTTCGATACCCACGCGCACATGCAACTTCGAGCACCGCCGTAATGCGCTGTAGCACACGATCTGCCGTTTCGCCTTTGGTGTGCCAGATCGGCTCAAGAACGGCCTCGATGTCGTCCAGAAGTATTTCTGCTACCGAAAGCCGACCCATCGTCGGGAAGGCGTAGGTCTCAAGCGTGCGTATCCATTGCGCGACATGCTTGCCGTTTGATCGCTTGTTCTCAATACGCTGCTTGTGGACCTGACGCGCCAACTCTTCGAAAGTGATCTCGCGACCTTCCTGCCGCCGCTGCGGTAATTTTGGATCGCCCCCCGATCTCGCGATTTTGCGCCATTCGTCGGCTTTTGTCCGAGCTTCTGCGAGACTGACCAACTTGGCCGAGCCAAGTCCGAAATCCCGACGCTTGCCGCGCACCATGAGGCGAACCATCCAGCGTCGTGCGCCGGAGGCATCGACTTCGAGATACAGCCCACCGCCGTCGGTGTGCCGACCGGGAGGAGCCGAGCGGACGAAAGCCGCATTCAGTCGCTTCTCAACATGCGGGCCATGCCGCTTGCCGTTCGATTCGGTAGGTCCGATACCATCCATCTTCCACCCCACAATTTGCCCCACAATTGAAACGGGCGCTTGGGCACAAGATGTTAGGTGTCAGGTTAAAAAATCGCATAGATATAGGCGATTTCGGTGCCATTTTAGTTCTTGACAAGGCAAAATGGCGGAGACGAAGGGATTCGAACCCTCGATACCGTTCCCGGTATACTCCCTTAGCAGGGGAGCGCCTTCGACCACTCGGCCACGTCTCCGTTGACCCGTATAGCCGACCAACTCTCGGATATACAAGAGCAAATTTTAGATTTTGGACAAAAAGACAAAAGCGCCTTCAAGCCTCTGAAAATGCCGGAAAACACCCAGATTTACGGTACTTTTAGTCAGGATCTGATCGTCGCCTTAAGGCTGTATTTTGCGCGGAATTTATCCCCACGGAGATCAATCGCGCAATATGTCCTCGGTTCTTTGCTCATGGATCTGAAAAACTCCGCCAGAATTCGCCGCTTCTATTTCTGAGACGTCCAGAACGATCCCACCTCCTTGTCAGTGTATTGACCCAGCTGAATCTGCTCAGGTTAAGCCGCTGATCTGAATGCCTCGACAGGCGTGCGCATTGCAAGGGCCTGATGAGGGCGGCGGTTGTTATGAAAGCTGATCCAGTCGCCGATGACGCGGGTCGCGTGCTGGATGCTCTCGAAGCGGTGCCGGTGAATGCACTGCTCCTTGAGTGTGCGGATCACGCGCTCGACCATTCCGTTCTGCTGCGGGCAGTGCGGCGTGATGACCTCCTGGCGCAGGCCATAGCTACGAACCAGAGCTGTGAAGTGGCGGCTGGTAAAAACGAGCCCGTTGTCTGACCTTAGCAGAAATCCCCGATCGACCCGACCGAGCGTGCCGAACCGGCTGATCAGGGCGTGCTCGAGCGCGGCACTGGCCGTGGTAGCCTTTCCTGAGCGAGACAGGTGCCAGCCCAACAGTTCGCGCGTGTGGCAGTCGATGACCAACGCCAGAGACGCCCAACCGTCCTTCCCGGTCCAGACCCGCGCCAGATCCGTCGACCACCTCTCGTTTGGCGCGGTGGCGACGGAGGGCACCGCCTCGATGCGCGGCCGCATGCCCACAGCGCGCTTGCGGACCTGCCAGCCCTTGAGCTGAAAGATCCGCTGCACCGTGTTCTTGTTGAAGCCAAGCAGCCACGCGACCGTGCGATAGCCAAAAGACGGCTCTTGTTCGATCAGCGCCTTGATAGGATCGGCGAAGGGAGGATCGATCTTCGGCGCGGCTTTGGTCGGTGTATAATAGACCGTCCGCCGTGGCACGCCGAACCAGGCGCAGAGCCTGGCGATCGAGACCGCTACACCATCGGCTAGCAGGCCCTCATGGAGCGTCCGGATCAATTGCCGTCCTCCGTTCGGCAGTGGCCTCGGACCAGTGGCGGCCTACTGCCTCACCATGAGGGCCTGCAGCTTTTTTCGAGCGCGCAGTTCCAGCATCGCCTCACCATAGGCTTCCTGCAGATCCTTCAGCTGCTTCTCGTATTGCTCGCGAATGTCGAGCGGGTTCGCGCGCAGGGAGTTCTCCATGCCCCGCTTTGCATCCTCGACCCAGCCTTCGATCTCGGAAGGCGTCAGGTCGAACGATCGGCTGGCTTCGGCCACCGTCGTTTTGCCTTGAATGATCTCGATGACCAGCGCCGTCTTCCGCTTGGCCGTCCAACGTTTGATGCTGTCGTCCATTGTCATACTCATTGCCACGTTCTCCTTTGTAGCATGAGCAGGATTTCAGTGGGTCAATACATCAGCGCAAAGGAGGTCTTATGAAGCATTCGGATTCACGCAGCGGCGAATGTGCCGCACGTCACAAAAAAGAGGCTGCAATAGAAAATGCGAAGCTTTTACGCAGCTATGCCCGCGCCTTATCGCGTCACACGCTTAGAAGCTTCACACAACAGGAGTTACGTCAACGCTGGCGGCTTGGCCCTGACACCGTGCGCGCAATTCTCGCTTCGGCATACCCAAACGTCAGCACTCTACCGAAGTCTTTCGATCTCCTTGAAGTTCTATCGATCGACGGCGTCAACGATCCGATCAGGGAATGGATCGACACAACAGATCTTGGTCGTGCCATTTTTTGCGCTGACCTTCTGACGATGGATGAATGGCGAGAGACCGTCATTCGAGAGACGAAGTTTGATGCCTCCCATTATTACCGTGCGCTCAAAACGGGGAAGCATCCTTCTATTCGCTTAGGCAAATCTTATCGCTTTCGTCCCGCGCACGCTCCACGAAAGGAAAAATCAAAAATGACTCGAGGCGACAATGCCGACATTCAATGCGCCGGATCCACTCAAGAAAAGTTATAAAAATTCGATACTTAACTCAAAGAAATGACACTTATGGATACCGGTCATGGTTCAATGGTCCGGCATCCCCGTTGAGTTAAAATACGCAACAATCGCCGATTTGACTGCGCTTTCTGCATATCTGCCCTGAGGGTGGCCCTTCTTCATCACTTGCTTTCGATAGAAGAAAGGACGTCCCTATGCTTGAACCCATCAGTCATGTAATACGCCGCTAACGCCGCAAATCCTACTCGTAAGCTGGAATGCTGGTCTTTATAGCGCGTGTTGGGCAACCTCGGTCCAGCCACGCAAAGTTGCGGCATTGCGCAAGGCCGCGGCAGTTTTTCGTTGGGCCGGAAATATAACTGATAATGCGGACTCTCCTGCTTAGATTGATGAGCTTCGATATTTTGCCGATCAATACTGTACGACAGAACCGTTACCAGCACGGTGCAAGCTGAAATCTTCCAAGCACGCCCAGAAGTGGCTCAATGAGTATATTTCCGTGTTACGCGTTGGAGTGACGAGGCGCACGCTCAATACCCTTCCCCAAGTTTGTCGGACGATTGGAAGACGCTCTTTGACCATCTGAGTGGACGGACGTCCGACGTCACGATCCTTGCGAATCCTGAACTAAGACTTGTCTTGGATTGCCCGCAGCTTTGTGACACCGCAGGGCTTAGGATATGCTCGGCGCGGGAATCCCGATCGAGAAGGTCGCACAGGTGATCGGCCGCTCGAACGTGTCGGGTCTATGGGCGCTTCCTGCCGAACCAGATGCAAGATGCCGTTGCGGCGCTAGATTTCATGAACCTTCGGCGCGGATAGTTCTCTGATTTTTGACGGATCCGACGATTTTGGGTTCACGGAACCTGAGCGCACTTCGTAAAAGCGGATAATTCAAGATGTAAGTGATTGTTTTACATGGTGGGCGGTGAGGGACTCGAACCCCCGACATCTTCGGTGTAAACGAAGCGCTCTACCAACTGAGCTAACCGCCCGCCTGAAGGTGCTTCTACCGACAGTTTCTTTGCACCGCAAGAGCATTATGTCGTAAAATATCTGAATTTCCGGCATAGGGTTCAGGGGGCATACCCGATAGAACGTCAGTCGCAGCCCCGCAGACAAACCGACCCAACCCCATATTTTTAAAGGGACTCTTCGGTAGGCAGGCCAGCGGATCAACCGCCCTCCCTGGCACAAAAGACCGGATGGCGCGGGGCGCACATCGGATCTGGCAGGTGGGCGGGACATCACGCGCGCCTGCATATGGAAATCCCCGCCTTCCGGAGGGAGGGCGGGGGGGGCCGGTACGCTATGCCGCGTAGGCAGGGGGTCAGGCCGCCTGCGTTTTCAGCTCGGCTTCCGAAGAAATCAGGAACTGATCGATGAAGTTACGGATGTCTTCGACAGGAGCATCCAGCAGTTCAAGCACCTTGCCGGTCTCCGACCATTCGCTGGCGATCAGATCGGGGCTGTCTTGCAAAGATTGCCCGTAGCTCGGCACGATATCACGCAGCTTGGCCTGCCATGCGGCGCTGGAGACACGCTCGGGGAAGACCTGATCCAGCAGCTTGAGCATGATCGGAGCGGCTGTGGACGCGCCCGGAGATGCGCCAAGAAGCGCCGCAATCGAGCGGTCCTCACAGGCCACGATCTCTGTGCCGAGTTTCAGCTGACCACCGTTTTTCGGGTCTTTCTTGATGATCTGCACCCGCTGACCCGCCTGCCACAGGCGCCAGTCCTCATCACGGGCTTGCGGGAAATAAGCACGCAGGGCTTTCATCCGGTCTTTCTCCGACAGCATCAGCTGACCGGCCAGATATTCGACCAGATTGAAGTTATGCACACCCACCTGCATCATCGGCACAAGGTTGCGCCGCGTAATCGAGGACGGCAGATCCCACAGCGACCCCTCCTTCAGGAACTTGGTCGAGAAGGTCGCAAACGGACCGAACAACAGCATGTCCTTGCCATCAATCACCCGACGGTCGAGATGGGGCACCGACATCGGCGGGGCGCCGGTCGAGGCTTTGCCATAGACCTTGACGTTATGCTTGTTCACCACGTCGGGGTTTTCGCACACAAGGAAGGACCCGCCAACGGGGAACCCTGCGTATTCGCGGGCCTCGGGAATGCCGGACATCTGCAACAGCGGCAGCGCACCGCCCCCAGCCCCGAGGAAGACGAACTTCGCATCGACGATCTGCTTGTCGCCCCCATGCGAATTGGTGCACACAACGCGCCAGCCACCCTCTTTGCGACGGCGGATGCCGGTCACGGTGCGGCCCGTATTCAGTTGGAAGCGCGGACTGCTTTCAAGGAAGCGGATATATTGGCGGGTAATTTCACCATAATCGACATCGGTCCCTTGCGGGGCCCACGTGGCCGCCACTTTTTCGTCGGGGTTCAACCCTTCGCCCATGAGCGGCGCCCATTTGGAAATTTCCGCATGATCGGTCGAGAATTTCATGCCGGCAAAAAGCGGGCTCCGCACCAGCGCCTCATAACGCTTGCGTAGGAAATTCACGTTTTTCTCGCCCCAGACAAAGCTCATATGGGGGGTGCGGTTGATAAAGGAGCGCGGATTGGTCAACACGCCCTGCCGCACCTGATGGGCCCAGAACTGGCGCGAAATCTGGAACTGCTCGTTAATCGACAGCGCCTTCTCGATATTGATCGTGCCGTCTTCGGCTTCAGGCGTATAGTTGAGCTCGCACAGCGCCGAGTGGCCCGTGCCGGCATTGTTCCAGCCGTTCGAGCTTTCCGACGCGACCTCATCCAGCCGTTCGGTCAGCTCGATTGTCCATTCCGGTTCCAGCTCATGCAACAGCACACCCAAAGTTGCGCTCATGATGCCGCCACCAACAAGGAGTACGTCGACCGAACGGTCTGCGGTTTTGTTTTTGAAATCCATGATAACCGCCCCCTTCGCGGATCCGATGGAGCGAAACTATGAATTTGGCGAAAGGATGCAACCGCCGCGTTGCAGCATAAGCGGCCCGAGAATTCCTGAACAAAATTGTGAGGAAACGCAAAGTCTTACGGCTAAAGCTATGTTTGGGAAGCATTTTACTTTGCAAAAGCAGCATCGCAAGTTGGATCTGAGATATGCGTTTCACGCCTTATCTGCAAATCCGCTATGCATCAGGCGGGCAGCTCTTGCCCGTTATGGGGTCTGCGTCAGCTTGTCGCAGCCCATGATGCTATCGCTAACTGACCGGACTCGTTTCATCTGGTCATAAAAACTAACCACCGAGCCAGGGTCACAAACGAATCATTCAGGGCCACAAAGATGGAAGTCGCTGTTCCACCTTTCAATGACACAGATTGTCGCATGCAATTGCATACCGAAACGGAGAGCACAATGGATGACGTGCCATTTTGTGTAGAACCGTCGCCTTCAGCCGAGCAAGCCCTCGGTCATGCCGCGCTTCGTCGAACCGCTTGACGCGATATGGCAGACAATGTGACCTTGACGTAAAAGACGAGGCCCCGCCAAGCGCCGTCATGCCACGGTATCCAACAGGCAGCTCGGCTATACAGGTCAACGGAGACGTGGCCGAGTGGTCGAAGGCGTTCCCCTGCTAAGGGAAAGCCAATCTCCTCCAAAATGTCATAAAATCAGTTAAATATGAGAATGGCGCGCGGGCAATGTGGTGTAAGCGCCGCGCGCCATTTCCGCGTATCTTCCGGTGTATTCGATACACGCAAGAGGATGCATGGAAGATAACGGATTTCGTGAAGGGGCTGGGCGCGACGCAGGCATTTTACACGATGCTTGCAGGGCATTTTTGCGGGGCGACAATGGTGGCGCGCGGCTTGGGGCTTAATACGCATGCGGCTGAGTTCGACAAGAGCAAGGAAATCAATCTGGCACGCGCGGATCTGCGTGGCGGCCCGGCGCTGCGGTCTGGACGCCGCGTGGGGCTAGTCGGTTCAGTATGTCGTCTAGTCTTCGTCAAAATGTCACCAGCCCCACAGGTAAAACCCCACAGACGGCGTGTACTTTGTAGCAATTCTCTGCACGGCCTTGCAGTAAATCCACCATTTAATATGCTGATTTTGCTGATTTTGCTGATTTTGCTGATTTTGCTGATTTTGCTGATTTTGCTGATTTTGCTGATTTTGCTGATTTTGCTGATTTTGCTGATTTTGCTGAATTTAGGTCATTCGCTGTAAAACAATCCGTTCCGGAGATGGGTCCGATCTACGTTGCAGGCAGGTCAACGCCCCGCGCGGTGGCGGGGCGGTTCCTGATTGCGGTTACCCCATCAGGGCCTTGCGCAGCATGTTTCCGGCAAGCACCAGCACGGTCAGGGAAAAGACCAGCCGCAAGCGTTGGGGGCTTAGCCGGTGCGCCAGTCGCACGCCGAAGGGCACCGCAATCAGCGAGGTGACCATGATCATTGCGACGGCGGGCAGGTTGACATAGCCGACTGTGCCGGGGGGCTTGCCGGTCAGGTGCCAGCCCGTCAGCAGATAGGCAATGAAGCCGGGGATCGAGATCAGCAATCCGAAGCCGGGCGAGGTGCCGACCGCACGATGGGGCGGCACGTTATAGGCGGTCAGCAGCGGCACGGTAAAGCTGCCGCCGCCAATTCCCATCAGGGCCGAGAAAAAGCCGATAAGGCTGCCATAAAGCGCGGCAAGGCGACGTCCGGGCAGGCTGTCGGACAGGCGCCAGCTTTTCTTGCCCAGCAGCATATACAGGCCCAGACAGACGCCGATACCGCCAAAGATCACTTGCAGTTCATGGCTGCGCAGGCTGGCAGCGGCCAGCACGCCCAGCACCGATCCTATCGCGATGAAGGGCCCCCAACTGCGGATCAGCGCGAGGCTGACAGCGCCGCGCTGGTGATGGGCGGTGACCGATCGCAGCGAGGTGACGATGATGGTGCCTGTCGATGTGGCCACGCAGATCTGCATCAGCTGTTCGGGCGCATAGCCCAGCCCCTGAAAGACGTAATAGAATGCGGGCACCAGAATGATGCCACCCCCCACGCCAAGCAGGCCGGAGATCAGTCCGGCAACAAGCCCTGCGACACCGATCACAAGAACAAAAATCAGAATATCCATTTCAGGTCGGGGCCTTCGCGGTCAGGGGGACAGGCGCACCCTGTTCGGCCAGATCGGAGAATAGCCCCGTCATGCCGATAAGGGCCTGTCGTGAAAGGGATTTCAGCACATGCTCATTGGGCGCATGCTGGTTGCATCCCGCATAGGAATGGGGCACCCAGATCGTGGGCAGCCCCAAAGCGTCGGAAAAACAGTCATTGGGGAGAGAGCCGCCCAGATTGGGCAGGATATGCACGGCTTCGCCCGTGCTGCGGCCGAGGGACTCTGCGGCAAAGCGCACCCAGGGGTGGTCCGGGTCCAGACGCGTGGCGGTAAAGCTGCCATGGTCGGTGTGCCGGATGGTGACCTTGTCGAAGCCTTGCGCATCCAGATGGCGGCGCAGGGCGGGCAGGATTTCGCGGGCCTCGGTTCCCACCACATAGCGCAGCTGGCAGGTGGCCCGTGCCTCTCCTGAAATCGCGTTCAGCGGGGCCTCCGGCACGCCCGACACCATCGCCAGCACGGCGAAACTGTTCCAACCGAAGACACGCTCGGCCATGCTCAGACTTTCCTCGCCCCAATCGGGATCAAGGGGGAAGCCCGACTCTACCGGCGGGAGGGCCGCCAGAACCTCGCGCAGGCGCGGGGTCAGGCTGTCGGGGCGCCATTCCGGCACACGGATCTGGCCGCGCGCATCGGTGATACTGGCCAGAGCATGGGCCAGATAGATCGCGGGGTCAGCCAGAAGCCCGCCGAAATTGCCCGAGTGATGGGCCCCCTCGCGCAGCGCGACGACCAGCTCGAACATGATCGCGCCGCGCGCGCCGGTAAAGATGGTGGGCGCTTTGGGGGACAGGCGCGGCCCGTCCGAGGCAATCAGCACATCGGCGGCCAGCAGCGCCTGATTATCCTCACAAAACTGCCGCAGCCCCGGCGAGCCGGTTTCTTCGCCGGTCTCGATCAGCACTTTCGCGTTGAACCCCAGCCGCCCTTGTGTGGCGATCACCGCCTCCAGCGCGCGGAGATTGATCAGATGTTGGGCCTTGTTATCGGCGGCACCGCGCCCATAAAGCCGGTCCCCCTCCTCGATAAGGGTGAAAGGGGTAAGCCCGTCGCGCCACTGGTCTTCCTGCGCCCGCACCACATCGGCATGCCCATAGATCAGCACGGTCGGCAAGGCGGGGTCTTCACGGCGACAGGCCACCAGAAACGGCCCCGCCTCGGGATCGGGGTTGGCATGGATCGTTGTCGTGAAGCCCATTTCCGTCAGCATCGGTTGCATGGCCTCGTGCAGATAGGCATGCAGATGGGGCCTGCCGCGCGGGGTCTGGCTTTCGGTCGGGCGGGCCACCAGTCCGGCCAGATCGCGCTGGAATGTCCCGTTGTCGAAATAGGCGCTGATCCGGGTTATGGCGGCGTGGCCGAGTGTCATGAACTGCCTCCTTCGTCGGTCGCGGGCCTGCCGCTGCAAGGCGGACAAGGGGGTCTTCTGCCGGAGGGGGCCACGGCCATACGCCTGGCATCCGGTCCTTCACCCCAGAGCATAGGCGAAAGCCGTAGGCTTGGCCAAGGCCGGAACGGGCCGGATTGCCCGAAAGCGCGGTCACAGGCCCGTGTGTCGGAACACAGGCTGGATGCTGCTGCGGCGCGTGCTCTGCGGGGCCGTCCGGAAAAGGGTCTGCAGGCCGCGCCCGAGGGGGCCGCCTGCAGACAGGGCTTGCCTAGAACGTATAGGAGAAGATCGCCTTGAAGGTCTGGTTGCGGACATTGCCGCGGAAGCCGTCATAGCGCACATAGGCAAGGTTGAAGAACAGGTCCTTGCCGATCTGCCGTCCCAGCCCGACGGAGCTGTAATAGAAGTTCTGCTCGTTCGAGTAGCTGTCAAAACTATTGACGAATTCATGCTTGAGACCGAATTCAAGCTGCGGCGACCATGCGCCCGGACCGTAGACGGGCTTTTCGAAACGCAGCGTGGCCATGCCTTCGCTGTAATGGATTTTCTGTTTGTCGACCTTGGTGCCGAGGCTGTTGATGGAGGAGGAATTGGTCAGCTCCTCGATGGCAAAACCCAGACGCGGATGCATCAGCCAGCCTGCAGGCAGAAAGCCGATCTCGGCATCGGAATAGGTGCCGACAAGATCGCTTTGCCAATAGGTCAGGGCGGTGTGCTGGCGGTCGGTCAGCGTGGCAAAGCCCAGCGGGATTTCGCTGCGTGCGTTGCCCCATTGCGCGACAAAGCGGTTGGCCAGCGCCCAGTGATCGTTCATCTTGTAAAGCAGGTCACCCCGAATGCCGCCCCAAGGGTTGTTGATCTTGCCGTCATTCTGCTTGAGATTGGTATGGGCATATTGCGCGATCGCGCCAATGCCCCATGTCAGGTTGTCGCTGGGCATATTGAGATATTCGACAGTCAGCGTGCCGATCCCGCCGCTGGCATAGGCCAGATCGGGCGAGGCCGAGAAGCCGTTCAACGACAGGTTCGTATAGACCATCGCGTGATCGCTGATGCCCACCAGCGCCGAAATCGGGACCTCGGCCGTCGAGATATTGTCCCGATAACCGGACAGGACGCCGGAATTCTCGGCCTGATTGAAATGCAGCATGCCGTTATTGATCTTGTCCTGCGTGATGCCGAAGATCTCGTTGCTGCTCCAGATCGTCAGCAATCCGGCATGGCCGAAGCTGCGCTGGAAACGGGATGTGATGGCCGAGCGTTCCGTTTGTGCTCCTGTTGTCCGGCCATCCGGCATATCGGCGAAAACGGGGGCGGCTGTCATCAGGCCGATCCCCGTGGCGACTGCTGTCAGAACAGTAAGTGCTTTCATTATTTCCTCCCTGATAGTGACGATGGTCTGGCCGCTCTCCTCCCCGAGGCGACCGGTTTGCGGACATGACCCGACGCGCCCGCAAAAGCTGTTTGCGGGGATAGGGGCGGGTCAGGTTGTCGTTCTGGCGTCTGGCGTCTGGCGTTAGCGGGTGCTCTCCGCGCTGTTGCGGTAGCGCGCGGCAAGCCGGCGCAGGGCATGGGCAAAAACGGTGACATCAATGCCTACGCCCACAAAACGTGCCCCCGCCTGCGTGCAGGCTTGGATGAATTCGGGATCGGTGCTCAGGACACCTGCGGCCTTGCCGGACCGGCTGATCCGATCAAGCGCCTCCAGCACGGCCTGCCGGACTTGGGGATGGCCCGGATTGCCCAGATGCCCCATATCCGCCGCCAGATCGGACGGGCCGATAAAGACGGCATCCAGCCCTTCGATCTGCAAGATGTCATCCAGCGCGGCCAGTCCCGCGCGGCTTTCGACCTGCACGATCAGGCAGATCTGCGCATCCGCCGTGTTCAGGTAGTCAGGGATCTCGGCAAAGCGCGAGGCCCGCGCCAGCGCCGAGCCAACCCCGCGCAGCCCGTTGGGGGGATAGTGGCAGGCCGCCAAGGCGCGTTGTGCCTGCGCCGCGGATTCGATCATCGGCACCAGTAGGGTCTGCGCGCCGATATCCAGTGCCTGTTTGATCTTGGCGGGATCGTCATCGGGCAGGCGCAGCACGATATCGCTTGGCCCGTTCTGCAGCACACCGATCTGGGCCGAAAGCGAGCGGATGTCATTGGGCGCATGTTCGCCATCCAGCAAAAGCCAGTCGAACAGCGCGGTCGCGGCGATCTCGGCCAGATAGGGGTCGGCCAGACCCAGCCACAGGCCATGCGTGGTCTCGCCGGCTGCCAGACGCTGTTTGAGACGGTTCACAGGGGCAGGCATATCAGCTCTCCGCAAAGGTTAGGTCGACATGGCCGAAGGGGCCGAAATCGGCATGGAAACAACTGCCCGGCGGGGCCTCTATCGGGCGGATGAAGCTGCCCGACAGAAGGATGTCTCCCGCGGCGACCCCTTGGCCGTACTGTGCCAGACGCCGCACAAGCCAGACGATCCCTGCAACGGGATCATCCAGAACCCCCGCGCCAAGGCCGGTTTCCTCGACAATGCCATCGCGTCGCACGATGGCCCCGATCCAGCGTAGGTCGATGCTCTGCGGGGCGTGCCGTGCCGTGCCCAGTACGATGCCCGCATTGGCGGCATTGTCGGATACCGTGTCATGGATCTTGCGCGAGACGCCCGTGACCGGATCTGCGCGCAGGATGCGGGTGTCCAGAATTTCAAGCGCCGGTGCCATGAAATCGGTCGCGGCCAGCACATCGGCCCGCGTGACATCGGCCCCCGCCAGCGGAGCGTTCAGGACAAAGGCGATCTCGGCTTCGATCCGTGGCTGGATGAAGCGGCCCAGTGGAATGGTCGCGCCGCTGGGAAAGGCCATATCGCTGAGCAAGACACCGGAATCGGGGGTGTCGATATTCAGCGCCTGCTGCATCGCGCGCGAGGTCAGGCCGATTTTCCAGCCGATCACCTCCAGCCCCGCCGCCCGTTTATGTGCGATCAGGGCGGCCTGTACCGCATAGGCGTCATCCAGTGTCATCTGCGGATATTGCTGCGACAGGAGGCCGGTCTGCTGTCTGCGGCGCTCGGCCTCGAACAGGGCGGCGGCGGCGGCGGCGATCTCGGCGTGGGTCAGGGTCAGGGTCATTCGTCAGCCACTCCGTTGGACAGGGTGCCGATGCCTTCGGCGGTGATGTCGATCCTGTCCCCCGGTGTCAGCCAGATGGGCGGGTCATGGCGCGCCCCCGCCCCTGTGGGGGTGCCGGTGACGATGATGTCGCCGGGCCGCAATGTGGTGAAGGTCGAGATATAGGCGATCTGTTCGGCCACCGGAAACAGCATCCGCCCCGTGCGGTCAGACTGGCGCAGCTCGCCATTCACGCGGGTTTCCAAGGCGATATCAAGGATCTGCGCGGGGTCGGTAAAGGGTACAAGCCACGGCCCCATTGCCCCCGAACGGTCCCAGTTCTTGCCTTGCGTGACGTTGAATTTCGCATGGCGCACCCAGTCGCGGATCGTGCCCTCGTTGCAGAGGGTCAACGCGGCGATATGGGAAAGCGCTTGATCCCTTGCGATGCGCCGCCCTTCCTTGCCGATGACAATCGCGATCTCGCCTTCGTAATCCAGCTGTGCGCTTTCGGGCGGGCGGATCAGGTTTTCTCCTTGCCCGACAAAGCTTTGCACGAAGCGTGGGAAAAGCGACATATGTGGCGGTGCCTCTTTGCCATCCTTATATTCGGCGTTGCGGTCGGGGAAGTTGACCCCGACACAAAGGATCTTGCCGGGATCGGGGATCGGCACCGTATAGCGGAACAGGCCCGCCTTATGGCTGGCGGTGCGGCCTTGCGCGGCGGTCAGGATGTCGGGCAGGGCCTGCGCGGCAATCACGTCGCGCAGGGTGCGATATTGCGGGAATTCCGGCGACAGGGCCAGAACGCCATCCTCTAGCGCGACACCCCATAAGGCAGTGCCCTGCGCGGTGAATGAGACCAGATTCATAGGGGATCTCCGAAACAGGAAAGGATAGGACAGACGGGCAGCAGGGCGGCCCGTTCAGAAGCGGTGCTGCGGTGGCGCGGGCAGGGGCTGGCCCTGTGTCAGCGGGAGGCCCGCTGCCGGTGGGCGGCCAGAAGGGCCTTGCCGTAGTCATTGCCATTGGGGATGCGGCTGATGACATGGATATGGAATTTGGCGGGGGCTTCATTGCCGAGCCACATGCCGGAATGATGGTCGAATTCCAGCATCACGACCGGTGAGTGGATATGGTAGTAGAACGGGTCGTCGGGGCCATGCCCGCCGATCCAGCTGAAATACGTCCGGTCGAGATGGGCCTCGATCTGTTGCAGGCGGGCCTTGCGCGGACCATCCGGCCAATGGATGTGGAAGGTTTCGCACAGATCCATCAGGGCCTGCCGCTGCGCGGGGTCGAACTCTGCGGCGCAGACGCCCTCCAGTGGCACGATCCTGTTGTCCTGAAAAGCTCCGCCCAGATGCCGCTGGTCGGCAAAGTTGAAACGCCATTGCGGCAGGGCGGGATCTTCCATCTCCTTGTAAAGCGTAGCGCGCTCCTGAAGGGGCGGCGGCAGGCTGCGCATCAGGGCCAGCCCCTGCGCCTCTTCCTCCTTGAACATGCAAAACGTCTCGCCGCTGCGCAGCACGACCTCATTGGGTTCGGTGCCCATGAAGGTGGGGGAAATCACCATCTGCCGTCCCAGAATGAAGACGTTGAAGCCGACATGATGGCCGTAGATATGCCAGCCCCACGGCTCCGTTACGGACGGGGTGCCGAAAATCTCGAAATGATAGGACCACTCGTTCATGATCGTCGTCAGATCATAAAGCTCGCCCAGAAAAAGATTCGCCTTCATCAGACGCCGGATCTTCTGGAACCCCCGCGCCGAGGTGCAGGCCGCCAGCAGATCCCAGAAACAGTCGCGCGAGGCGGGGCCGAGATGTTCCAGCCGGACGCCTTCGGTGTTGAACACCAGTTCGGGATTATACCAGCCGCGCCAGTTGCGATGGTCGACCGGCTTCATGGCGGCGGCCTTTTCCTGCGGGCGCAGCGTGGCCAGCAGCGCCTCCATTGCCGAAACCGCAAGCGCCACGTCGAACCCTTCATCCGCGAGGTCGAACAGGCCCGTCTCTGCGGTGCCGTCATGGGTGACACCGATATAGGGGGCATCCTGTAGCCGTGCCCATTCCTCTTTCAGCGCAATGGCTTGCGGGGTGGCCAGAACCGGCTGGGAATAGGTGACAGGGTCGAGGCCATGCGATTTCCCGACCCGATCATAGCTTTCGGGCAGAATATAGGCGCGATAGTCTTGTGCAGTCATTTGGTCCTCTCCGCTGCTCCTCGCCGTCTATCAGGGCCAGCCCTGAGGGCCTGTGCAAGCGGCACGGGGGGAATCTTCCATATTCCGGAAAATCTCGGATCTGTGACAAAATAGATTTTGACAAAAATATATATTTTATGGTGAGCTTCCTCATGAACGCAGGACCGGAGGGCGGCAGGATGGCCATCAGCAAGACCGCGGCGCTTTATAGCGACCTCAAGGAAGAGCTGTTGAATGGTGGCTACGCGCCGGGATCGAAGCTTGCGATCGACTCCCTTGCGACGAATTTCGAGGTCAGCCCCAGCGCGGTGCGCGAGGCCCTGTCGCGACTGACATCGGACTGGCTGGTGCAGGCGATGCCGCAGCGCGGCTTCACCGTGGCGCCGGTCTCGCGCGAGGATCTGATCGACCTGACGGCTGTGCGGATCGATATCGAGGCGCGCTGTGTGCGGCGGGCCATCGCGGTGGGCGATCTGGATTGGGAGGCGCGGATCTTGGCGACATGGCACTGCCTGTCGAAGACCGGTGCCTCTGCCGAGGGGCGGGCGCATGCCGACTGGCCGCGTCTGCATGCGCAATTCCATGATGATCTGGTCTCGGCCTGTGACAGCCTGTGGTGGTTGCGGTTGCGCGACCAGCTTTACGTGCAGGCCGAGAGGTATCGCCGCATCCTGCTGCCCCATGCGCGGCAGGACCGCGATACCGAAACCGAGCATCGCCAGATCATGGAGCTGGTGCTGGAGCGCAAGGCCGAGGAGGCGGCCGAGGCTCTGGGGGCACATCTGCATCGCACGGCGCAGGATCTGCTGGATGCGGGGCTGGTCTGAACCGGACAGGGATACCGAATGCATATGCCGGGTGGAGACGGCAAAGGAGGAGGACAGAATGGGCTATCAAGAAACAGGGGGCGTGCTGCGCAACGAGGTGACCGGCACGCAAAGCATCCGGCGCAGTTTCGCCATCATGCGGATGCTGGCGGGGGGCGATCATGACGGGGAGAAGCTTGTCGATATTGCGGGCTCGCTCAAGCTGTCGCATCCGACGGCGCATCGCATCCTGAAGGCGCTGGAAAAGGAAGGCGTTGTCGAGCGGGCGGGGGGCACATCGCGTTACAGGTTGGGGGCGGAGGCCGCATGGCTCGGGGTGGCCCCGTTCAACCGCTGCCCGATCACCCGCATCTCTTCGCCTGTTCTGGACGAACTGGCGCAGCTGACCAAGGATTCGATCTTCCTGTCGGTGCCATCGCATAATGATGCGGTTTATGCCGACCGCCGTTTCGGCAGCTGGCCCGTGCAGGCGCGCGGGGTGCATGTGGGCGCACGGCGTCCGCTGGGGGTCAGCGTGGCGGGACGGGTCATGATGGCCTATCTGGGCGAGGCCCGCGCCACCGAAGTGTTTCAGGAAAACCTTGAACGCTATGCCGAATGGAACTGCCCCGAGGCCCTGATCCTTGACGGGATCACGCGCGCGCGCGAACAGGGGTATCTGGTCGAGGACAGTCTGACGGGTCGCGGGCGGCGGGCGCTTGCGGTGCCGGTGCGCGATATCGGCGGGCGGGCCATCGGGGCGCTCTGTGTCATCGCGCCTGCGGCACGGCTGGGGGCGGAACGGGTCAACCGGCTGTGGCCCGCCTTGCGCGAGGCCAGCCGCAAGGTCAGCGCCTCGCTCTTCGAGACCCGTCTGGCGGGATGAGCCATGTGCTGCTCCGGCACCGGTCTGGCCGGTTTCGGGGCAGGGTATTCCGGCATGTGAACAGAACGCCCCGCAGCGCTTGCCCGAACCCTTTCCGGAACGAATGCTCGGTTCATACGAGCGCGGGGTTGCCCCGCCGTCCAGAGGAGGAAAGCATGCATATTCCGGACCCAGTTCTGACCCCGCCTTTCAATATCACCCGCTCAAGCCATGTGGTGCTGAGCGTGCGTGACCTCGAGGCCAGCCGGACATTCTACACCGATCTGGTGGGGCTGGTGGTCAGTGATGCCGATAGCGAAACGGTCTGGCTGCGCGGGCGCGAGGAGAACGCGCATCATTCGCTGGTGCTGCGCAAGGGCGAGACCCCGAACTGTCAGCGGCTCGGGTTCCGCGTGCAGACCGAAGACGACATCCACAAGGCCGAAGCCTATTTCAACAGCATCGGCACCGAGGCAAAGCTGGTCGATGTGCCGTATCAGGGCAAGACATTGCAGTTTCGCGATGCGATCGGGATGCCCGTCGAGCTGACCGCCTCCATGCCGATCCGCGAGCGCATGTTTATGGCCTATGACCAGTATCGCGGGGCGTCCGCGCAGCGCATCGACCATTGGCAGATTCAGGCACAGGATGTGCGGAAGGCGTTCGATTTCTGGCACCCTCTGGGCTTCCGGACCTCGGAATATACCTATTCGGACGGGGCGCAGGGGCAGGTGGACCTGTGGGGGGTCTGGATGCAGCGCAAGGGTAATCCGCATGATCAGGTTTTCACCAACGGGCCGGGGCCGCGCCTGCACCATTTCGCCTATCTGCTGCGCGATACCGCCGATCTGATGCATGCCTGTGATGTGGCGGGGGCCTTGGGGCTGGGCCGCAGACTGGAGCGCGGCCCGGGCCGTCACGGGATTTCCGGCGCGATGTTCTTGTATTTCCGCGATCCTGACGGCCACCGCATCGAATTGTTCAACACCCATTACCAGCATATCGATCTGGAACCGCCTGTGGCATGGAGCCTCGATAACCCCAAACGGGCCGATCAATGGGGCATGCCCGCACGGGCGAAATGGTTCAACGAGGCGACCGTTTTTGAAGGTGCGGCACCGGTCGAGCCGGATCTGTCGGTCGAAGCTCCGACACTCGAGCGTTTTCTGGAACTGACCAGCTAGGGCCCTGTCCTGCCTGACCCGTTTCATGGACATGACCGCCGGAGCCCGAGGCTCCGGCGGTCGGCGATGTGAAGGGCGGATATTCGGCCTAGAGGGATTTGGCCATATGGGCATGGATCGAATTGGTCTTCCATGACCCTTCGGGATCGGCCTGATCGACATAGAAGGTGATGCCCAGACCACGCCGCGCACTTTCGGCCTCGAAATGGGCGACGACAATCTCGTAGGCCTTGGAAAAGAAGGCCTTGCGGATATCGGCGGGGCGGCCTGCGCCGATCCGGCACATCACGTTGACAAACGCATGTTCGGGATTGCCATCGGCAATCACATAGCGCGTCACCGGCCAGGCCCTCACCCGCACGCCACCTGTGGGGAAGACCTCCGGCGCGGTACGGAAATGCGCGGCGATCTTGTGCAGGAGCGCGTCGATCTGGCCGCTTTCTTCGAGATTGCTGGAATATTCGATAATGCAATGCGGCATGGCTATGTCCTGACTTGCCAGAGAAAAGGGTAGGGTTTTCGTAGTCTTGCGCGATGCGGCGGGAGATCAATCCCTGCGCGCGGTTGTGTTCATCATGTGGAGCCTCTTCGTGTGAGCGCCGCCGATTTCGCCTGCGGTTTCGCAATGTGAACAAAACCTGTCGTCCTGCTTGCCCCCATCGCCCTGCCACGGGCCAATGGACACACCCCGAACCACAGGAGCCGCCCGATGACCGCCAGAGATCTTGCCTATAGCCTTGCCGGAACCACCATGTCGGGCCGGTTTGTCTGCGGGGACAGCCCCTTGCCCCGACCGGCGCTGCTACTGGTGCACGGCGCCCACGGTCTGGACCGGTTCATGCTGGACACCGCTGTGAGGCTGGCAGATCTGGGCTTTGCCGTGCTGGCGGTGGATCTGTGGGGCGGGCGGGCCCTGCCGGAGGGGCCGCAGCAGATCGAGGCCCGCATCGGAGCCTGCCTTGCCGATCGGGCCGCATGGATGGCGCGGCTGGAGGCGGCCCGTCAGGCGCTGGCGGCCCAGCCGGAGGCCGATGCCGCGCGGATCGGGATGTTGGGATATTGTTTCGGCGGCAGTAGCGCGCTGGAATTCATCCGCACGGGCGGGGCTGTGCGCTGTGTGGCAAGCATCCATGCAGGGTTGGATCTGGTCGCGAATGACTGGTCTGCGGCCTCGGCGGGGCGTGTCCTGCTGTGCACCGGCAGCGATGACCCGATGGCGCAGAGCACGGACCTGCAGCGTCTGACGGCGGCCATGTCGGCGGCGGCGGTCCCGTGGGAGGCCGATATCTATGGCGGGGCGCGTCATGCCTTCACCGAACCCGATGCCCCCGGTCGTCCGCCCTTTGCCAGATACGATGCCTATGCCGACCAGCGTTCATGGGCGGCGATGGCGGATTTCTTCACTCATTGTCTCGCTTGAGGATAGCTATATGGAACTTGGATTACAGGGCCGCAGCGCGTTTGTATGCGCCTCGTCACAGGGGTTGGGGCTGGCCTGTGCCACCGCCCTCGCGCGCGAGGGGGCGCGGGTGACGATCAATGGTCGCACCGAAGCCAAATTGCAGCGCGCGGTCGCGACGCTGCAGGCCGCGTATCCCGATGCGGAGGTGGGGTATATCGTTGCCGATCTGAACAGCGCGCAGGGCCGCGAAACCATCCTGAAGACCCTGCCCGAGGTCGATATTCTGGTGACCAATAACGAAGGCCCGAAACCCGGCGGTCTGGAGGAGTGGACCGAGGAGGCGCTTCTGGGCGCGATGGAGATGAATATGATCCCTGCCGTGCAGCTGATGCGGCAGTATATTCCCGGGATGCGGGCGCGCAAATTCGGGCGGATCGTCAATATCACTTCGGCAATGGTCAAAAGCCCGCGCTATTTCATGGGGCTGTCAACAGCGGCCCGCACCGCGCTGACAGCGATTTCGAAGGCCATCGCGCGCGAGGTCGTGGCGGATAATGTCACCATCAACAACCTGATGCCGGAAAAGATCGACACCCCGCGGCAGGACGCGGTGGCGGCGCATTTTGCCAAGACCGAGGGGCTGACCCGTGACGAGGTGCGCGCCCGCACGATTGCGACCATTGCCGCCAAGCGCTTCGGGCAGGCCAGCGAATTCGGTGATGCCTGCGCCTTCCTGTGTTCGGCGCAGGCGGGCTATATCTCGGGGCAGAACCTGCAACTGGATGGCGGCACGTATGAGGGGCTGATCTGATGGCGCGGCTGTCTCATGACACCGCGCTCGCGCAGGCCCTTCTGGCGTTCGAGGCGCGGCGCTGTAACGCGCTGGTGTCGGCGGATGCGGCCGAATTGCACGCGCTTTTGCATCCTGATCTGGTGCATGTGCATTCAACGGGGATGGTGCATGACAAGGCCGCGTTCATGGCGCATGTCGCGCGTATGGGCGGCTTTGTCGAGATCGAGCGGGGCGAGATCGAGCTGCGCCAGACAGGAAAGGATGCGGCGGCGGGGGCCATTATCAGCGGCCCGACCCGCAATCGCGTCCGACGTCTTGATACAGGGAAAACCGTTGATCTGATTGGCTTTAGCACGGTTGTCGCGACCCTCGGGGAGGAGGGGTGGCAAGTGCTTTTGTCGCAGCTCACCCTGACGGGCTAGGCCCGATATCCAGCCGCGTTCCGCAATATGAAATATCTCAGAAGTAACATTGGCGGAAGGCGCAAGGGCACGACAGACTACCTTTAGAGGGTGCCGCAAGCGCAGAGAGGACTGCCGGTCGGGAGAGATCCGGACCAAGCTTGCACCGCCCGTCTTCATCTTGGGAGGGGACTTTATGTCGACTGTGATCACGTCGCCGTTCGGGCGCGTTCTGATCGTCTACGGGCTTGGTGTAGCTGCCGCGATGTGCGTCAGCGAAGCCGTGACCGAACTGGGAAAGATTGCACAGGAATTCCATCCGGGCTCGCATTCGACAATCGGTTTCATCATGTCGATGCCGTCGCTTGTCGTGGCCCTTGGGGCATTGCTGGCGGGCTATCTGGTGGACCGTCTGGGAGACCGCCGCGTGCTGTATGCCGGTGTGGTCGTGATGATCCTTGGCGATGCCTGCGCGATTGCGGTGCCGTCGCTGGGGCTTTTGCTGGCGGCCCGTGCGCTGACCGGTGTGGGATATGTCCTGACGGCGGTCGCCGCGATCACCGCGCTGATCCGCCTGACCAAGGGCCACCAGCGGACGATGGCGCTGGCGCTCTGGTCGACATTCGTGCCGATGAGTTTCCTGCTGCCGTTCCTGTCGGCGGGGCTGGCCGCCGAACTGGGCACCTGGCGCGCGGCTTTCGGCTTCCATATCGCGCTGATGCTGGGGCTTCTGGTGCTGGCGGTGCTGGCAATCCCGCGCCGCACCGAGGGCGAACGCGCTGTGCGCAGCCGTGGTGTCGGCAAGGTTCTGCGCGCACCGATGGTCTATCTGCTGGGGATTTCCTTCGCAGGGGACTCCTTCCTGCAAACCGGTGTTCTGGCCACGCTCGGCCATTATCTGGCGGCGAAATACAATCAGCCGGAAGTGGCGGTGGCGCACTGGAATGCGGTCTCGATGGTGGTCAATGCGCTGGCCTGCCTCAGCGTGGGCCTGCTGCTCCGGCGGGGTGTGTCCAGCCGCGCGGTGACCACGCTCGGCATCCTGATCACCGGCATTCCGGGGGCGCTGCTATACGGCACGGATCTGGGCTTCATGAATTCCATCTATGCGGTCTGGGGGCTGATGTTCGGCTCGGGGCTGCTGGTCGGAATGTGGACGCTGGTTCCCTATACCGCGCCGTCTCCTGAAACCAACGGTGCCACCAGCGGCCTTGTGACCCAGTTCACCCTGCTTGGTGTGCTGCTTGGCCCGCCGGCCTATTTCGCCGCACAGGCCGCAGGGGCCGGCGTCACGGTGGCCGTCTTCCTTGGCGCGCTGGTTGTCTGTGCACTGCGCTATCCGGTCTGCCGTCTGGCCGATCACGCTCCGAAGACCTCTGCGGCCCGTGCCGTTGTCGTCGAAGCCACTCATTGAACGCTTGGTCACCGCACCAAGCCCCCGAAAGGAGAACCCTATGCTTGATATCGCCATCATCGGCGCAGGCCCCGGCGGCCTTGCCACAGCCCTCCGCCTTGAACAGAAAGGCTTCCGTCCGAAAATCTACGAGGCCGTGCCTGATCTGCAACCGCTTGGCGTAGGCGTCGACATCAAGGTCTATGGCACCAAGGAACTGACCGAGATGGGACTTCTGGAACGGTTTCAGGAGATCTCGGTCGAGGCGACGGAATCGATTTTCTATACCGGCCACGGTCAGGAGATCTTCGGCGAGAAATGCGGCAAGCATATCGGCTATGATCACGAACAACGCTTCGTCCATCGCGGGACGCTGCAGTTTCTGCTGCGCGAGGCGGTGATCGAACGTCTGGGCCCCGATGCGATTGTCTATGGCGCGAGGTTGCAGACCTTCGAGCAGGACGAGACCGGCGTCACGCTGCATTTCGCCGAGGCCGAAGGGGTGCCGCAGACCGTACGTGCCGATGTCATGCTGGGGATTGACGGGATCCATTCGGCGGTGCGCAAGCAGCTTTTGCCCGCCTCCACCCGCACCCATTATTCCGGCATCGCGATGTATCGCGGGGTGACGGTGATGCCCGCCTATCGCGATGGCGGCACGATCTTGCATATCGGGGACCCGATCCGGCAGGGCAGCCTGATTGTCTATCCGATCCGCAACGATGTGGATGGCCAGGGCAATGTGCTGGTCAACTGGGTCTGCGAACAGCGCGGAAAGCCCAAAGGGGTCGAGGATTGGTCGGTGCGCGTCAGCCCCGACGAGATCGCCCATGTGTTCGATGACGTGAAGCTGGATTTCTTGGATGTGGGCAAAATGATCCGCGAGGCCCGCGAGATCTATATCTACCCGCTGATCGACAATGATCCGCTGGAGCAATGGTCCTTCGGGCGGGTGTCTCTGGTGGGGGATGCAGCCCACGCCATGTATCCGCGCGGCGGCAACGGGGTCTGTCAGGCGCTGGTCGATGCCCGCGTCATTGCCGAGAAACTGCACGAGATCGACGATCCGGTTGCGGCCCTTCAGGCCTATCAGGACGCCCGTCTGGAGGGGGTCAACCGTCTGGTCATCGCCAATCGCGGCGAAGGCCCCGAGGTGATCCGCCGGCTGGTCGAAGAGAAATCCGGCGGGCAGCCCTTCGACGATATCGACACGGTCATTCCCCGTGCCGAAGTCGAGGCGCTGTTCATGGAATACCACCGCATGGCCGGGATGAAACGTCCCGACGATGCCCAAAAGGCCGCGTTCAAGGCCGTCTTCACCGAAGAAACCATGAAGAAAACGGCATTTGCCGAAGACATCCGCTGAGTGAGTAGGAAAGAGAGACTGAAAATGGTTACGAAACCGCGCGTCATTGACGCAAATATGCACTGGCTCCCCGATACGCTGTTTACCGATGACGACCTGCGCGAGAAAATGATGCGCTGTATCCCGCGGCAGAACAATATCCACGTCAAGATGGTGCCGATCGAGGGCAAGAACCTCAACCAGATCATCATTGAAGAGCCGAAGGGCTTTGTGAATATCAACTACGCCGAAGGGCAGTATAATATCGAAAGCCAGCTTGAGGATATGGACCGCGCGGGGATCGACCATGCCGTGTTCCGTATTCCGGTCTGGCAGGAGTGGCTGGATCTGGAATGCTCCAAGCGCATCAATGACGGTCTGGCCGAATATGTCAGCCGTTCGAACGGGCGGTTTACCGCGCTGGCGGTCTGCCCGCCTTGGGGCGACAAGACCATGATCGACGAGGTCGAGCGCTGCATCGACCAGCTCGGTTTCAAGGGCGTGCAGCTTGCCTGCAAATACGGCGATATCTATCTGGATGACGAGGCCTTCTACCCCTATTTCGAATTCCTCAACGACCGGAAGATCCCCGCCGTTGTCCACCATACACCGCTGCCGGTGGATTATGACTCGATCCTGTCGTTCAACAACCAGCGTCGCCAATATGGCCGTTGCATCGCGCAGGGCACGGCGGTCGGGCGTGAATTGTTCTCGGGGCTGTTCGACCGTTTCCCGAACCTGCGGCTGAGCCATTCGATGCTGGGCGGCGGCTTCTTTGCCTTCGTCGATATGTTGGTGCCCAAGCCCAAACATGCCTATGGCGATGCGGTGGACCGCTTCGACACCGGCAATTCCAACCTGCGCGAAAAGCTCAGGAACAACCTGTTCTTCGATATTTCCGGCCCGCCGCAATGGGGCAAGAAACAGCTTGAATGCGCGGTCGAGGTGCTGGGCGAGGACAATATCCTTTACGGTGCCTCCTATCCGATCCGTAAGGACTGGTTCTTTGACGGTGTGCCAACGGTCGAAGCGCTCGATATTTCGGACAGCGCGAAAGAGAAGATCTTCTCGAAAAATGCCGAGACGCTGTTCGGGCTGTAAGCCCGCAGGTTCGGGTGGCCGGAGCTTGTCCGGCCGCCCTTTGTGAAAAACGATGTAGAACAAGGCGATATCAATGAAACTTGCCCGCTTCACCGAAGCGTCGCGCACCCGGATCGGCAAGGTGCTTGGCGACGAGATCGTGGATCTGACCCCTGTGCTGGGCGAAGGGGCTTCGATGCGCCGCGTGCTGGCCGATCTCGATGCCCTGCGCCCCGCTCTGGAGGCGCTGGAAGGGCCGCGTTATGCGCTGGCCGATATCCGGCTGGAAGTTCCGGTGCCGGACCCGCAGAAATTCATGGCGATCGGCATGAATTATGCCAAACATGCCCAAGAGGCCGCAAAGGCCGGTATCCCGACCCCGACCAGCCAGTTCTGGTTCAACAAGCAGGTCTCGTGCCTGAATGCGCCCTTTGATCCGGTGGTCAAGCCGGACGCCTCGGAGAAGGTCGATTACGAAATCGAACTGGGCGTGGTGATCGGAAAGGCCTGCCGTCACGTCGCGCGCGCGGATGCGCGGTCGGTGATTGCGGGATATGTGATCGTCAATGATGTTTCCGCGCGGGACTGGCTGCCCAAATCGCCCACCTTCACCTTGGGCAAATCCTTTGACACGCATGGGCCGGTGGGGCCGTGGATCACGACCGATGACGAGATCCCCGATCCTTTGGATCTGGCCATGAAACTGTGGGTCAATGGCGAATTGCGCCAGAATGACCGGACCAGCGATATGATCTACGACATCTATGACCAGATTGCCTATCTGAGCACGGTCATGACGCTGCAGCCGGGTGATATTCTGGCCAGCGGAACGCCCAGCGGCATCGGCGCGCCCAGCGGGCGGTTCCTGCAACCGGGCGACCGGATGGAGTTGGAGATCGAGCGGTTGGGCCGGATTGCGGCGGAGGTCATCGCAGAGACGGCCTGACCGAAAGGCGCTCGGTATTTGGCCGGAGGCTTGTGGCACCCGTGTTGCGGCGTCCGGTCAATGGCGGCACCTTGGCCCGAGGTTGCCGCCACCCTGTCATGCCGGATCGGCGAGGGCGAAACCCTGCTATGGCCCCTCCCGAGACCGGCGCAGTGCTTTGTGCCGCGGGATTTGCCTCTCCCATGTGGCACAGGTTCAGGGGCGGGTGGCCTTTACGCTTCTGGACGGGGGGCGCATGATCGCATAAGCCAAGGGGGCATCCTGCGATTTGCGGCCCTTCTCGGCGCGTCGGGCCGGTCCCGCAGATCGGCTGGTGCCCGCAAAGACGTTTCGATTGGAACGCCCCGGCGGCTCTCGCCGGACGGGGTACGCGGAACGTCCTGCGGTCAGGCAATAAGAAAAGACGATGAGGCAAATCAATGCGTGGTCACACCTTTCTCAAAGTAATGGCGCTTGCGCTGCTGGCAGGCTGCACCGGCATGGGGTCGGGGGGTGTTGTGGTTAAAGGAGCAGGGCCGGACGAGCTTTTGAAGCTGCGTGCGGGGCCGGGCCTTGGCTACAATATCATCATGGGCCTGCCCAATGGCACCCAGTTGAAAAAGCATGAATGCGTCACCGAGGTCGGGCAGCTCTGGTGCCATGTCTCGCTGGTGAATGCGCCGCAAGTCATGGGCTATGTCTCTGCCGATTATCTGGCGATCCGCTGATCCGGCCCCGCCGCCATAGGCCGGAGCGGTGTCTCCGGCCCGAGCGGGCGGCTGCGACGGCATGGGTGCGCGCGAACGGTGCGCGATCAGCCCAGAAACAGCGGCAGGAAATCCGATAAGGTGGCCGATTGTTCCCGATCGCTGCGCCAGATTGCATGGATCGGCGTGCTGTAGCGGAAAAGTTCCGGCAGCAGTTCGTGGCTGCGCCCGTGCAGATGCCGCTGGCAGTGAACGGGCAGGAACCCGATATAGATCCCGCTTTGGATCAGCCCCATCACCGCCTCGGTCTGATAGGCGGTGCTGCCTTGCGGAAAGGCCAGTTTGCGCTGACGCAGCAGATCGCTTTCGAAATAGCCGCGATAGACCAGTGCATGTGCGCGGATCTCGCGCTCTGACAGCGGCGCGCCCCGATCCAGCGCCTGCGCCAGCGGATGGTCCCCGCCGCAAAATAGCCCCACCGGTTCATCGTAAAGCGGGTGGCATTGCAGCCCCGGTGTCCGGTGATAATCCGGCACGACCCCGAGATGCAGGCGGCCATCCAGCACCCCGCGCTCGATTTCGGCGGGTGTGCCGACCGTGATATTCACGCTCAGGCCGGGCGCATCGGCGCGACAGGTCTTGATGGCCCCAAGCAGCGGATTGGCCTCGTCGGTCAGTGCAAAATCCATCAGGCCGATTTCCAGCCGTCCCACCAGACGGTCTCCCATCGCGGCGATATTGGCGCTGAAGTCATCGGCGGATTTCAGGAAGCGGTCTACATAGTCCAGTACCTGCCGCCCCGCCTGTGTCAGGCTGAACCCCGCCCGTCCCCGATGGCACAGCCGCAACCCAAGCCGCGTTTCCAGATCCGCGATCTGGCGCGAGATCGTCGAGCGCCCGACCCCCAGTTCGGTCTGGGCTGCCGACAGGCCGCCACATTCGATCACCGTGCGGAAGACGCGCATCAGCCGGATGTCGACATCATTGATCTGCCCCGAAAAGACCTTGCGTCGCCGTGCCATGAGTTCTCCTGCGCAATGACGTGCATGAATATGCAACTTATGTTTGATTCTTGCAAGTTTAAGAAACTTTTGCCGCCGCTAGGATAGGCCGCATAAAGACAGTTTGCCGGAATGGACCCATGTGGAATGACGAAAAACTTGCAAAGCTGCGCCAGCAGTTCTGCAATACGAATGGCGGCGAGATGGTCGATCCGGATTTCCGCCGGATTGCGGCGCAGATCTTTGATCCGCAGGGGCGCCGCACCGCGCCCTATGCCGGCCTGCCGACCTTGCTGGATGCCCCCGCACGGGCGGATGGAAGCGCCGAGGGGCTTCAGGTCGCGCTTTACGGGATGCCGATGGATCTGGGCGTGACCAATCGCAATGGCGCACGTTTCGGTCCGCGCGCGCTGCGCGCGATCGAGCGGATAGGCCCCTATAACGATGCGCTGGTCTGCGCGCCCGTGCACGAGATGGCGGTGGCCGATATCGGGGATGTGCCCTTCCGCAGCCGCTTCGACCTGACGCGGAGCCATGAGGATATCGAGACATTCGTGGCGGGGATTGTCGCGTCGGGGGCCTTGCCGCTGGGGGTCGGGGGGGATCACTCGGTCAGCCTGCCGGTCTTGCGGGCCATCGGGCGGGAACGCCCTGTGGGGATGATCCATATTGATGCGCATTGCGATACGGGCGGGGCCTATGAGGGCGAGAAGTTCCATCATGGCGGCCCGTTCCGCAATGCCGTCCTGGAAGGGGTTCTGGACCCGGAGCGGACCATCCAGATCGGTATTCGCGGGGCGGCGGGATATATCTGGGAATTCTCGACCCTGTCGGGCATGACGGTCATTCCCGCACAGGAAATCACCGAGGCATCGCTGCCCGACATCATCGCTCGTGCCCGTGCGGTGATCGGCACCGGCCCGACCTATCTGAGTTTCGACATCGACAGTCTCGATCCGGCATTCGCCCCCGGAACAGGGACGCCGGAGGTTGGTGGCCTGACCCCGCGCGAAGTGTTGCGTCTGCTGCGGGGCCTCAAGGGGGCCAATATCGTCGGTGCGGATGTCGTCGAGGTGGCTCCGGCCTATGACAGCACCACGAATACCGCGCAGAACGCGGCCCAGATGCTGTTCGAGATCCTCAGCCTCATGCAGTTTTCTCCGTCACTTCCCAAAGGATAATCATGTTTCCTCCGATTACACGTCTTGAGCCCGGCCCCCGCATGAGCGAGGCCGTCATTTACAACGGTCTGGTCTGGCTGGCGGGGCAGGTGGGCGAAGGGGCCACAGTGGCCGCCCAGACCGCCGATATGCTGGCCCGTGTCGAGACCCTGCTCGGGCAGTCGGGCAGCTCGAAATCCCGCATTCTGTCAGCCCAGATCTGGTTGGCGGATATGGCCGATTTTGCCGATATGAATGCGGTCTGGGATGCTTGGATCGACCCCGAGCATCCGCCCGCACGCGCCTGCGGCGAGGCACGGCTGGCGACAGAGGAGTATCGCGTCGAGATCCTGATCCTTGCGGCGCAGGGCGACGATGCGGCGGCATAACCGCGAAGCGATAGTGTGAAGACACGCAACAGCCGCAAGATGACTTGCGGCTGTTGTCCTGATGGCGCGCGCCGCCATCGCCTGGACTTGGAACGCCCGAAGCATAAGAAAGCGTCGCGCTCCGGCGGTGCAATCCCGCAGCGCGCGTCGGGGATGGGCGCATGGGCAGTTTTTGCGCATTTTGCAACCAAGGAGGGAAATGCCGTTCCGGAAATATCGCATTTGGGTATGGAAGGGCATGGGCAAGCCGTGGCAGAATGGTTAATGTCGGGGCTGTTATTTGTGCTCCCGAGCATATTGTTGAACTCTTCCCGCCCACGTTGTCCATTTTAACGGATCCCACAGGTTTCATGGCCCATCTTGACACGACTTCTTCGCTTGCGATCCGTTTGGCGCGGGTGCTCTGTATCACCCTGATGATCGGGATCCATTTCGCACCGGGGATCAATACGCTTCTTGCCCTGCCGCTGACGCGGCTCGAGCATGGGCTGATCTGGTTGGTGCTGGATGAATTCGGCCGTGCCAGCGTGCCGCTGCTCAGTATCGTTTCGGGGTTTCTGGTCACGCAGGCGATGTCCTCGGGCCGCGCCCGCACCAAGATCCTGCGTTCCAAACTGGCGCGGCTGGGCATTCCGCTGCTGTTCTGGTGTTCTGTCAGTTTCGTCCTGCTTCTGGCCTATAGCCCTGCGGCTTTACAGGCGGCTCTGGCACAGACAGACTGGCTGCAACGCATCAGCTGGTTCACCGCCCTGACCGAGATGCCCGCCAATACACCCTTGTATTTCCTGCGCGATCTTCTGGTCTGCAATGTTGTCTTGCTGGCGCTTTGGCCCTTGGGCAAACATGCGCCGGCCTTGCTTCTGGGGGTGCTGCTGGCGGTCTACGTGGCCGCATGGGGAGTGAATAACCTGCATCTGCCGATGCTGCCGATCTTCATCAAATCCCGCATCTTCATTTTCTTTCTCTTTGGCGTCGCGATCTCGCTATTTGCCAAGGCCCCGCCGCGTCCTGCATTCTGGCTGATCGGGATCGTCTATGCGGCACATCTTCTGGATCTGTGGACGGGGCGCAGCTATCTGCCGCAAACCCTGAGCGACATTCTGCACCGTCTGGCGATTTCGATGCTGATGTGGCGGGTCTGCCTATCGCTGGCCACGAAACCTGCCGTGTCGCATCTGCTGGGACGGTGCGAGCCCTACATGTTCTTCATGTTCTGCTCGCATTGGATCGTGACGATCCTTTATATGCGACTTCTCGACCATCTCGGGATCACCGATAATGACCGTGTGTTCCTGTTCCTGTTCTTGCTGAATTATCCGCTGTCTTTTGTGACCGCATGGCTGCTGCAACATATGGCACGGCATGTGCCGGTGGCACGGCTTCTGATGACGGGCAAGGGGCCCTCCAGGCATCGCCCGACCGTTCTGGCACATACCGCCCCCGCCTCTGGCACGTCCGAACAGGAGCTTCCCTCGCGCTGACGTGGCGGCACACGCGGCCTGTCCCGTTCGTCGGGGAGGGCGCAGGTGATTCAACTTATGGTTTTGTGGCGGGGGCTGTCATTCGGGCGCTGCCCGCCTGTTGGGCATCACGCGGCGGATCTTGGCGCATCGGTGCCGTTCTATAAGCAAAACGGCACCGAAAGCGGCTGCAAACCCCGCAAATACCATTTTACCCTACGGTTTTTTCATCCTCTTTCGGGCGAGTGCTCTTGGCATTTCTCGCAAGGTGGGGTTTCTTGGCCAAAAGCCTGAGTTTATCCAAGGACTTTCTCATGACTGTCTTTTCCCGTCAAAAGATCACTCCCGTTATTCTAGCGGGAGGGTCGGGGACGCGGCTGTGGCCGCTATCACGTAAATCCTACCCCAAGCAATTCGTGCCACTGGTCGGGGAAGAAACCCTGTTCCAGTCTTCCGCAAAGCGGATGGTCGGTGCGGTCGGGACTATGGATTTCGCAGCGCCCGTGGTGCTGACCAATTCCGATTTCCGTTTCATCGTGACCGAGCAGCTTGCCGAGGCAGGCATTGATCCGGGTGCGATCATGATCGAGCCCGAGGGGCGCAATACCGCCCCCGCCGTGCTGGCGGCGGCGTTTCATGCGCAGGCCAAGGACCCGCAGGCGATCCTGCTGGTCTCGCCCTCCGATCACGTCATCCCCGACGGGGACAGCTTCCGCGCCGCCGTCGAGGCGGGGCTTGCGGCGGTTGCGCAGGGCAATCTGGTGACCTTCGGCATCACGCCCGACCGCCCCGAAACCGGCTATGGGTATCTGGAGCTGACCGGCACGCCATCCGGCACCGATCCTGTCGCGCTCAAGCGCTTTGTCGAAAAGCCCGATGCCGCCCGCGCCGCCGAGATGCTGGCCGCAGGCACCTATCTGTGGAATGCGGGCATCTTCCTGTTCCGCGCGGCGGATATCATTGCCGCTTTCGAAACCCATGCCCCCGATCTGATCCCGCCGGTACAGGCATCGGTGACCGAGGCGCAGCCCGATCTGGGCTTCCTGCGGCTGGACCCGACCGCTTGGGCGGGGGCCAAGGATATTTCCATCGACTATGCGGTGATGGAAAAAGCCGGAAACCTATCGGTCGTGCCGTTCTCGGCGGGCTGGTCTGATCTGGGCGGTTGGGATGCCGTCTGGCGCGAAGGGGCGCGCGACGAGAACGGGGTCGGGCTCTCGGGGGCGGCCACCGCGATCGACTGCGAGGACAGCTTGCTGCGTTCCGATAGCGACCGTCTGGAAGTCGTGGGCATCGGCCTGAAGAACATCATGGCGGTCGCGATGAATGACGCCGTGCTGGTGGCCGATATGAACTGCGCGCAGGATGTGAAAAAGGCGGTGGATGCGCTCAAGGCCAAGAAATCGCAACAGGCGACGCATTTCCCGAAAGACCATCGCCCGTGGGGCTGGTTCGAAAGCCTTGTGGTGGGCGCGCGTTTTCAGGTGAAGCGTATCCATGTCCATCCGGGGGCGGCGCTCAGCCTGCAAAGCCATTTCCACCGCTCCGAGCACTGGATCGTGGTCGAAGGCACCGCGCGGGTGACGATTGATGACGAAGTGACCCTCGTCACCGAGAACCAGTCGGTCTATATCCCCTTGGGATCGGTGCACCGTATGGAAAACCCGGGCAAGGTGCCGATGGTGTTGATCGAGGTGCAGACCGGCTCGTATGTCGGCGAGGATGATATTGTGCGCTACGAGGATATTTATTCCCGCGGGCAGGGTGAAAAAGGATAATCCGGATGAAAATTGTTGTTGCTGGCCTTGGGTATGTAGGCCTGTCGAATGCTGTGCTTCTGGCGCAGAACAACGCGGTGGTGGCAGTCGATGTGGATGCCCGCCGCGTGGAGATGGTCAATAACAAGAAATCCCCGATCGAGGATCGTGAGCTGGAAGACTATCTGGCCAACAAGGATCTGGATCTGGTGGCCACGACCGAGGCGGGTCCGGCCTATGAGGGGGCGGATTATGTGATCATCGCGACGCCCACCAATTATGACACCAAGTCGAACTATTTCGATACCTCTTCGGTGAATTCGGTGATCAAGCAGGTGATCGCGGTCAACAAGACGGCGACCATCGTGGTGAAATCCACGATTCCGGTGGGCTATGTGCAGGATATCCGCGAAGAGCTGGACACCCAGCAGGTGATCTTCTCGCCGGAATTCCTGCGGGAGGGCCGCGCGCTTTACGACAATCTCTACCCCTCGCGGATCATCGTGGGCGAAGAGAGCGAGCGCGCCAAGATCTTCGCGGACCTGCTGCTGGGCGGCGCGATCAAGAAGGACGTGCCGGTCATGTTCACCGGTCCGACCGAGGCCGAGGCGATCAAGCTTTTCGCCAATACCTATCTTGCGATGCGCGTGGCCTATTTCAACGAGCTTGACAGCTATGCGATGGCAGGGGGCATGGACAGCCGCCAGATCATCGAAGGCATCGGTCTCGACCCGCGGATTGGCAGCCATTACAACAACCCCTCCTTCGGCTATGGCGGCTATTGCCTGCCGAAAGATACCAAGCAGCTTCTGGCCAATTACAATCAGGTGCCGCAGAACCTGATCCGCGCCATCGTGGATGCCAACCGCACGCGCAAGGACTTCCTGTCGGACCAGATCCTGATGCGCGGCCCGAAAGTCGTGGGTATCTACCGTCTGGTGATGAAGGCGGGTTCGGACAATTTCCGCCAGTCCTCGATCCAGGGCATCATGAAGCGGCTGAAGGCCAAGGGCGTCGAGGTCATCGTCTATGAGCCCGTGCTGAACGAGCCCGAATTCTACCGTTCGCGCGTCGTCAATGATCTGGCGGCCTTCAAACGCGAGGCGGATGTGATCGTGGCCAACCGGATCACGGATGATATCAGCGATGTCGAGGCCAAGATCTTCACGCGCGATCTCTTCCACGCGGATTAAGGAACGAGGATGGCACCCGCTTTTGGTACGTCGGGCCTGCGTGGCCTTGTGACGGAGCTGACGCCCGATCTTGTGGCGTCCTATATCGAAGCGTTTCTTGTGGCCTGTCCGCAGGGACGCGCGCTTTATGTCGGGCGTGACCTGCGCCCGTCCTCGCCCGAGATTGCCGCCGCCGTCATTGCTGCCGCACAGGCGGTGGGCATGGATACGGTGGATTGCGGGGCGCAGCCCACGCCGTCTCTGGCGATGGCCTCGATGGCGGTGGGCTGTGCCGCCGTGATGGTCACTGGCAGCCATATTCCGGCAGATCGCAACGGGCTGAAATTCTACATCCCCGAAGGCGAGATTTCCAAAGCCGACGAGGCCGCGATCAAGGCAGCCCGCGCGGCGGGGCGCAAGCCGCAGGGCAGCGGCGGGCAGGCGCGTCCGGCCCCCGATGCCGGTGCCGCCTATATCGCGCGCTATGTGCAGGGCTTCGGCGCGCAGGCGCTGGCGGGGCTGCGCGTCGGTGTTTACCGGCATTCCTCGGTGGCGCGCGATGTCATGGAGGCCGTGATGGCGGGGCTGGGGGCCGAGATCGTGCCGCTTGCCAACTCCGATGTCTTCATTCCCGTCGATACCGAGGCCGTGGACCCCGGGACCCGCCACCAGTTGGCGCAATGGTGCAGCGAGTACGGGCTGGATGCGGTGATCTCGACCGATGGCGATGCCGACCGTCCGATGCTGACCGACGCGGCGGGCAATGTCGTGCCGGGCGATATTCTGGGCGTGCTGAGCGCGCGCTATCTGGGCGCCGAGGTGATCGTCACGCCTGTGTCGTCGAATGACATGGTGCGCCAGATCCCCGAATTCCGTCACGTGCATCTGACCAAGATCGGCTCGCCCTTCGTGATTGCGGGCATGGAGGCCGCACGTGATCGGGACCCGCAGGCGAAAATATGTGGTTTTGAAGCCAATGGCGGCTTCCTTCTGGGGTTCGAGGCACAGCAGCGCCAGCCGCTTGCGCCGCTGATGACGCGTGACAGCCTGTTGCCGATCGTGGTGCCGTTGATTGCCGCGCGTGCGGCGGGCCTGTCGCTGGCGGCGCTGGTTGCGGCGCTGCCGCCCTGCTTTACCGCCGCAGACCGCTTGCAGGATATCGACCGTGACAAGGCGGGGGCATTCCTGAGCCGGTTGAGCACCGATATGCAGGCGCGGGCCGCCTTCTTCGCGCCCGAAGGCCCGATTGCCGATATCGACCTGACCGACGGGCTTCGGGTGAATTTCACCTCGGGCGCTGTCGTGCATCTGCGGCCCTCGGGGAATGCGCCCGAATTCCGCATCTATGCCCAGGCCGGAACCGCCCAAGCGGCGCAGGATCTGGTGCCTTCGGTTATGGAACGCGTATCCGACCATATGGGCTGATGATGGAAATTGCAAAAAAGGGGGTCATGCCGTCGCGGCATGGCCCTTTTTTTATTGGCTTTTGCGTAATATCTACTCGGTTGCGGCGCACAACCTGAGGATGCAAAAGGCATATCCATACTGCAGAAAATACGCGCATAGTTTGGATTAATTGTCGCGATCCGCCCAATAATCGCCACGAACATGACGCGGCTTTAGCGCCGCGCGCATGCAGCCTGTTCTCACGTAGACGTATCTCCACCGGTGCGCCTGCGTCTCACGGATTTTGAAACCACTCCTTGTTCCGAGACCAGAAAGGGCCTGCCCGATGACGAGCTATTCGACCATTTCCGCGACCGGAAATGATAATCCGACACTGGCTTTCAATTTGTCGCGTATCACCGATTGGAATTCTGCCTCGCAGTTTCTCGATCAGATGAAGATGATGCGGCAATGGCTTGTCCATGAAGACGGTGTCTGGGGTGGAGGTAGCCTGTCGGAGGCGATCGAGGCAGGTATTTTCGACGAGAACGGCTGGCCTACGGAAATTCCCGAAGGGGCGGACGGGATCGGTACGGTGTTCGACTGGACCACCTCCTCGACGGCGGATGCGGCCCTGGCCGAGCAACGGGCCGGCGTCTATATCGTGGAATACGAGGGCGAGGGGACGCTGAAACTTCAGGGCGATGTGACGATCCTGTCGAACGAGGATGGCAAGATTGTCTTCGAGAATGTGTCCGGAAACAGCTGGACCCTGACCATCACCGAGACCGACCCCGAAGGCACGGGCGATTACATCCGTGATGTCACTGTGGTGGCCGAGGAGAATTATGATCTGTTTCAGGCAGGGGCGGTCTATAACCCCGACTGGATCAACCTGATCGACGATGCCCGCCAGTTGCGCTTCATGGACTGGCTCAACACCAACAGCTCGACGGCGGTCACGGTGGAGGATCTCAAGATTTCCACCGACGAGCGCGGGCTGACCACCGATGCCTCGCTGGAGGATATGGTGCGGCTGGCCAATGAGGTCGGGGCGGACCCGTGGTTTTCCATCCCCTATCTGGCGGATGAGAGCTATATCCGCGCCTTTGCGGAATATGTGCGCGACAATCTCGATCCGGATCTGGTGGTGCGGGTGGAATATTCGAACGAGGCCTGGAACACCGATTACGCCGTCAATGCGTGGCTGGCCGAGCAGGCCCTGTCCGAATGGGGGCTGACCGGGCAGGAAGCCAAGGATGCCTATTATGTGAAGATGGCCAGTCAGGTGGCGCAGATCTGGGAGGAGGTCTTTGGCGAGGAGGCCGATGACCGTCTGGTCAATGTGCTGTCCGGTCAGGCTAATAACACATGGCGCACGGCCCGCTTGCTGGAGGCCTCGGCCTGGGCCGAGAACGAGCCGGATGCCTATGTCGATCCGTCCGAGCTGTTCGAGGAATTCGCGATCACCAATTACTTCGGCACCAACCCGCTGCAGACCACTGCGGGGCGCACCGCGGTGCTGGATTTGCTGCAGACGCAGGGCACGCAGGCGGCGATCGATTATATCGTCGCGCTGACGATGGACCCGTCACAAAGCTATTCGATCCCGACGCTGGCAGCGGCTTGGGCCAAGCAGGCCGAGCTTGCTCATGATGCGGGGCTGGAACTTGTGGCCTATGAGGGCGGGCAGCATCTGTTCAGCTGGTTCTCGACCACGGGGTTGAGCGCCGACGAGCGGACCCTCCTGATCGATTTCATGGCCGAACTGGTGCGCACGCCGGAAATGGCCGAGATGTATCAGACCGCGTTCGACCTGTGGTCCGCTGTGTCCGACGGGCCCTTTATGCAGTATCAGGAAGCCTCGACGGTGACGGCCTATGGCTCTTGGGGGCTTTATGCCAACCTCTCCGACAGCAATGAACGCGCCGATCTGCTGACCGAGCTGAACGAGATCAGCGATACATGGTGGGAAGCCACCGGCGGCACGCAATATCTGCAGGGGATCGTGGCCCGCGGCACCGCCGAGGATGACATTCTGATCGGCACCGATCAGGAGGATTACCTGATTGGTGGCGATGGCGATGACACATTTGTGGGCGGCGCGGGCAATGACGGCATCAATGGCGGGGAAGGCACGGACCGTCTGATCCTGTCGGGGAACTTTGCCGATTACACCATCACCGCCGAGGGCGATGGCGTCTATCTGGTCGAGGGGGCCGACGGGCTGGACTACATCCGCGATGTCGAGGAATTGCAGTTCGACGATACTGTCGTGGGTCTGGATGTCGAGATTGCCGCCGCAGAGCCGGATCTGGTGGCCGCAGCGCTTGTCGAGGAGGCCGGATCGACCGCAGTCAACGAACCGCTGGCTGACGAGACCGAAGTGGTGGCCACGGAAAATATTCTGGATCTGTCGGATCTCACCGAAGGGCAGTCGATCAGCGCGATCAACCGCTATAGCGCGCTTGGCAAGGAATTGGGGTTGCAGGATTCGCAGAACTATTTCTACGCCGAAAGGGGCAGTACCGCGACGGTGGACGGGCAGGAATTCGGGATCAGCTACTGGACGACCAATGAAAACAGCCTTGATTCCGGCAAGGTGGCCCTGACCAGCAGCGCGTTGATCACCGCGCAGATGCTGGGGGATGTGGCTTTGGATGTGGATCAGGTCATCGGTTCGCAGGGGGCGGATAGCTTCAACATGCGCAGTGCCGATGATGTGGTCTATGGCGGGGCGGGCAACGATACGATCAACACGTCCGACGGCAATGACTTTGTGGATGGCGGCGCTGATAACGACTGGATACAGGGCGGCGGGGGCAATGACACCCTGTTGGGCGGCGACGGTGCCGACGGTCTGGTGGGCGGCACGGGCGATGATCTGCTGACCGGCGGTGCGGGGGTGGACCAGTTCATCTTCGATCAGGGCACGGGGCAGGATACCATCACCGATTTCACCGATGAGGATATCCTGATCCTGCGCGATTTCATGGAAGGCGTTTCCGATCTTGCCTCGGCTCTGAGCGAGACGGATGAGGGGCTTTTGCTAAGCAACGGCACGGATTCGATCCTGTTTGCGGGATGCAGCCTCGAAGATGCCGACTGGATTTTCGAATAGCGCGAAGAGGGCGGCTTTGCGCCGTGCTCCGACCGGATCAGGCGGTCTTATCAAGGGCGATCAACGGCAGGTGAGGGTGCGGGAAACCGCACCCTTTGCGCGTTTACAATCGCGCGGACGCGTGGAAAGCTGTGACCTTTGCAGGCGGGGAGGCAAGCGGTCTTGCTGCTCTGCCGACCGGTCCTATGTGCTTTTTGTTTGTCGCTCTTTCGCTCTGCTTTCTGGAATGCCCCATGATCCTGTCGCGCCTTTCCCTGTCCGGTTTTTCCCGTATGCCCCGTCTGCCTGATGGCGGGCGGGTCTGGTATGGCCTCCGGCATCTGGTTCTCGGGGCCGTTTCGCTGGGCGGGCTGCTGGCGGGCGGCGTTCTGTCGGGGAGTGTTCTGGCGGGGGCGGTCCATGCCGGACCGGAGATCACGGTAAGCCCGCAGGTGCTGCAGCAGGATCTGCACCCCTTTACCGCGACGGTGGGCGATTTCGGCAATGGCGCGGATCTGGCACCGATGGGGTTCGAACCCACGATCTACCGCACCATGTTGACGGCAACACGGGATGCCACGGATCGGGTGAGTGCGGACCCCGCCAAGATTTCGGCCAATGGCCTCCTGCGTGACGGGGCGCTGGACGGGGCCGAGCTTGAAGTGCTGCGGATCGAGAACGGCCAGTTCCGCTCGGTGCGGCTGGGGCATGTGGCGCAGGGCGGGTTCCATGCCAGCGGGTTCCTGCCGCTGGCGGAGGGACGGATGCTGCGCGGCACGCAGACCAGTGTGCAACTGGATCTGGGACAGGACGCCCGCCCCGGATCGGCGCGATATTTCCGGCTGCGTGCGGTGGATGCGGCGGGGCGCCTGTCGGAGCCGTCCAATGTCGCGGTGGTGAATGTGCCCAAAACTGCAGGTAAGGCACCGCGTCCCCAACTGGCCAGGGCGGACCTGCGCATGGATCATGCGTCACGGCTTTCGGCACCGCGTCTGGCGGCGCGGCTGACCGCCTCCGGTCTGGCGCAGCTCAGCTGGGCGGCCCAGAGCGGCGCGACAGGCTATGTGGTCGAAAGCTCGGACACGGCCCCCGAGGCCCAGAAGGGCTATGCGCTGGTCTTTGACAAGGCAGGGGCCTCGGTGAAGGCCGGAGATCTGGTGATCGTGCGTGCCAATCTTGCGGGGCGCGGGCGCGATGCGCTTGTCACCGATGCCGAATGGACCTCTTGGCCCGCCCGTCGTCTGCTTGCGCCAAACGGGATCGGGCGGGCCTTATGGGAGGGCCGCCAGCCGTGGTCTCTGCGCATGTGGGATGGCAAGCAGCCCGCCGGTATGGCGGCAGGCGCTGGCGGCCAGAGCTATCTGCACCTTGATCTTACGGGCGGCAAAACCGCTTTGGGCAATTACAACCATTCCGGTGCGGGGCAGGCGTTCTATCCGGTGCTCAACCCCGAAAAGACCTATCGCGCCGAAGTCTGGATGCGTGCCGATCCGGGGGTGAAGGCGCGATTTGTCCTGCAGGGGCCGCTGGCCAAGCTGGGCGTGACGGGCCTGCCCGCCGCATTGCAGATCAAGGATGGCTGGACGCGCTATAGCGTCGAGTTCCGCCCCGACCGCATCTATCAGGGCGACAAGCCCGGCGCGATCCAGCTGGAACTTTCGGGGCAGGGGGCTGTCGATCTGGACAATCTGCGGATCTATGCCACCGATGCGGGTTTTCTGGACTGGAGCCCCGAAGATCTGGCGCGTCTGAAGCTGTCGGGTATGTCGGATCTGCGTACCCATGCTTTGGTGCGCACGGGGCGCGATAGCTATGATCTGGCGCAACTGACCAATACCGGCGGGTCCAGCAATCTGCCCGGAACGGCGACACTGGACCAGAGCCTCAAGGGGATTGCGGCGGCGGGCATGTCGCCCTGGCTCCAGATCGAACCGCATCTGTCCCGCGCGGAATGGCTGGGGCTGGCGGAATATCTGGCAGGGCCGGAGGGCGCGGGCCCGATGGCAGACAAGCGCGCAGCCCAAGGCCATCCTGCCCCGTGGACCGACAGTTTCCCGCATATCCGGCTGGAATTGGGCAACGAGACATGGAACCGGCTTTTTGCGCCCTGGACCTTTCCGAAGATGCGCGATGCCACAACCGGTGCGCAGTATTCCAATGGCGATGTCTACGGGCTTTATCAGGAATATGTGCTGTCCATCTTGCGCCAGAGCCCCTATTGGGCCGCGCTGGAACCCGAGCTGATCCCTGTGCTGGGCGGGTTCAATGGCAGCGATTACGGGCCGGATGCCGCCGCGCATTCGCCGCATAGCGCCGAGCTGACCCATGCCGAATATATCGGCGGTTGGGATCAGGGCGAGGGCGTGGTCCGCCCGAATGATGCCAATTTCGCGACCATTCTCAGTTTCGGGCCACAGATGGGGGGGCCGAATGCGCAGCGCTACGGGAAGGATCTGCGCCAGCTGGACCGCGGACGGAAACGGCCCTTGGCTCTGGGGACTTATGAGGCCGGGCCGGGCTATACGATCAACGGGCTGAACGGGCGGAAGGTCAGTGCCGATCAGGCCGCCCAGCAGGAACTGGCGATGAAAGGGGTGGTGGCGGGCACTGCGACGCTGGATGCGTTTCTGCTGCAGGCTGCGGATGGCTATAAGGTGCAGAATTTCTTTACCTTCGGCGAAGGGCGCACATGGTCGTCGCATGCGCGCTGGGATCATGGCGGGCAGGCCTATCCGTCATGGGACTGGCTGGCCCTGATCAACCGGCTGGTGCTGGAGGGGCCGGAGGCCGGGGGGGCGCAGATGCTGGAGGTGCGTGGCACGGACCTGCCCCGCATGGATATCCCCAAAATGGCGCGGCGGGCCGCACGTGAGGATGTGCCGATGGTCGGGGCCTATGCGCTGCGCCGCGGGTCGCGTCTGGTGGTGGTGGTGACCTCGCGCCTGCTGCCGCAGATCCCGAAAGGTCAGGATGGCCATCTGGCCCTGACGGTGGATCTGCCCGCAGGCACCGGCCCCAAGGTGACGCGCTACCGGATGGAGGGTGGATATCGGGCCAGCAACTATCTGGCCCCCGAGGCGAAGCTGGTGGCGGAGCCACAACCGGACCTTGTTTCCGACAAAAGCGGAAAATTGAGGCTGAATATCGCCGATCTACCACCGGCAGAGGCTTTTGTTTACGTATTTGACGCTGCGCAAGGGTGATCGGGCGCGCGGCAGGCCTTGTCCCCGCCGTGAAAGCGGATGAAAAGCTTACCAAGATTTCAGAACGGCAGCCCCCGGAAATTGCGGGGACCATGAAAAGGAATATCCATGCGCGGCAAAATCGGAGAGCTCATCCGGGGCGATAGCGTCAAGGCGCGGTCGATGCGGTCTTCGGCTTTTGTGGTTGTCGGGTTCGGCGGGCAGAATGTGCTGCGGCTTGGCTCGAACCTGATCCTGACGCGGCTTCTCTATCCGGAAGCGTTCGGCCTTATGGCGTTGGTGCAGGTGTTCCTGACCGGCCTGCAGATGTTTTCCGATCTGGGGATCAACGCCTCGATCATCCAGAACAAACGCGGGGAAGAGCCCGAGTTCCTGAACACCGCCTGGACCGTGCAGATCCTGCGCGGGGTGCTGCTTTGGGCCATTGCCTGCACTCTGGCATGGCCTGCCGCCCAGCTTTACCACGAGCCGCGCCTGATGGAGCTGATGCCGGTCGCGGCCCTGACGGCGGTGATCACGGGCTTCACCACCACCAAGATCGCCGTGGCCAACCGGAACCTGCAGATTGGTGTGCAGGTGATGACCGAGCTGGCCGCGCAATTTGCAGGGCTGATTGTGACGGTCGTGCTGACGTTCATCTGGCGCGATGTCTGGGCGCTGGTGATTGGCGGGGTCTGCGCCGCGGTGTTCAAGGTTTCGGCGCAGCATGTCATGCTCAAGGGCCCTGCGAACCGCTTCCATTGGGACAAACCCGCCGCGCAGGAGCTGATCCGTTTCGGCAAGTTCATCTTTCTCAGCTCGATTGCCGGTTTCATCGTCAACCAGAGCGACCGTGCCATTCTGGGGGCGCATATTCCGCTGGGCGATCTGGGGATCTACACGATTGCCTATACGGTGGCCAGCATCCCGCTTCTGCTGGCGCAGCAGGCGGGCGGCAAGGTGATCTTCCCGCTCTATCGCCGTTTTCCGATGGATCAATCCGCAGAGAACCGCCGCAAGGTCCATCGGGCGCGGCGGCTGACACGGCTGTTCACGCTCTGTCTGGCCTGCGCGATTTCGTTGGGCGGGGTCGGGCTGATCGGCGTGATGTATGACGAGCGATACATCAAGGCCGGTCCGATCGTGGTGCTGATGGGGTTCTCTATGGCGGCACAGATCTCTGTGTCGATGTATGACGGGGCCTATCTGTCGAAAGGCGACAGCCGCAACCACTTCTTCCTGACCTCGCTGTCTGCCGCGCTGCAACTGGTGTTTTTGCTGGTGGGCGTGGCGTGGTTCGGCCTGCTGGGGGCGATCTTCGCGCCGGTCGGCGTGGTGCTGTGCGTCTATCCGTTCCGCGCCAAGCTTCTGCGGCGCTATCAGGCATGGGACCCGATCGGTGATATCGGTGCGCTGGCCTTGGGCTGGGCGATCACCGCTTTGGCGACGTGGTATTGGTGGGGGTCTGTCGGGCCGTTCATCCGGCAGGTGCTGGCGGCTGCGGGCTGGGCGATCGCTACCTGAGCGTGAGGCAGGCGCCGTTTGCGGGCCTTCCGGCATTTGGACACAACGAGCCTTCTTGCCCTGTCATGGCGGGCAGGAGGGCGGTTTGCACCTCGCGCGGTCTTCGGGCAGGGTGCTTGTGCAGAGTTTTCGCAAACGCCCTCCGGAGCTGCCAAAGGCGTATGGGACTGCCTATGAAAAAGCCCGAACGCGCCGTTTGTCCTGCGCGTTCGGGCTTGTGTTTTTGGGGAGCGCGTGGCCTCCGGCGATGACCGGAGGCCAGCAGACCCGTTAGCGTTTGCGGCGGATCACACCGATCAGAGCCGCCAGAAGCAGCACCAGAACAAGCACGGCCCCGCCCAGCAACCAAGGTGTGGCGCGCAGCAGCCAAGGCGTGGGACCACCGGCTTTCATCTGGGCCACATCCTGTGCGGTAACGCTGAGATCCTTGTTGCCGAAGCTGGTCAGGACATAGTTCGAGACCGCCGCGATCTGCGGATCGCTGAGCGTGTCGCCAAAGGCGGGCATCGAGACAGTATAGCCATTGGTCTCGCGATGGATGCCATTGGTCACGGCCATCACAAGATTGGCCGCCGACAGCCCGCCCGTTGCAGAATTGGCACTCAGCGAGGGGTAGAACTGGTCTGCGGTACCTGCGCCGTCCAGCTGGTGGCAGCTCGAGCAGGCGCCCGCATAGATCTCGGCCCCGTCGGTCGAGCTGCCATCGGCCATAGCCCGCGGCGCGTGATCGATGGGCGCATCAAAGGCCATCATCTGCACATCTGCCGCCTTGGTCACGCCATAAGAGGGAATGGTCTGGCCCTCGGCATGGATGGCCGGCACGGTTTTCAGATAGTCCGCAATCGCCTCGAGATCGGCATCCGAAAGGTGACGGAAGCTTTTCCCGACGGCTTCGGCCATTGCGCCGCCCGCCTGTGCCTTGCCATGTGCGGCCCCGCTGCGCAGGTAGGACACGATCTCGTCCTTGCTCCAGCCGCCGATCCCCGAAATCTTGTCGGAGGTGATATTGGGGGCGTGCCAGCCATTCAGATCCGCCCCGCCCAGATAGGCCGAAGAGGTCTCGCCCATCAGCAGGTTGCGCGGGGTATGGCAGGTCTGGCAGTGCCCCAGCACATTGACCAGATAGGCCCCGCGCCCCTCGGCACCTGGTGCGACATCGGCGGCCTGTGCCGGTGTGCCGCCGGCAAACATCAGGTTCCAGCCCGCCATCAGCCAGCGCTGGTCATAGGGGAAGCCAAGCTGTGTCTGCTGCGCAGGCGCGACATCAACCGGCTGCACCTGTTGCATCAGATAGCTGTAGAGCGCGTGCACATCCGCATCGGTCATGCCCGCATAGGCGGTATAGGGCATGGCCGGATAGAGATGCCCGTCCGGCGCGACGCCCTGACGCAGCGCCTTGGCAAACTGCTCTTCGGACCAGTTGCCGATCCCGAACTCTTTCGAGGGCGTGATATTGGAGGCGATGATCGCTCCCATCGGAGAGGCGATCGCATAGCCGCCCGCCATATCCTTGCCACCCGGTGCGGTGTGACAGGCAGCGCAATCGGCTGCGGTCGCGATATAGCGACCCTGCGCGATCAGATCGCCCTCCGGTGACAGAAGCGCCTCCGTGCCCAGCGTGCTGTCGTCGGCAATCCGCTGTACCAGATCGGGCGCGGCGTCCGGACCGCCGGTATAAAGACCGTCGGCTGCGGCGGGCAGCGCCCCTGCCAGAACAAGGGGCAGAACAAGACTGTAACGCATGATCAGATCTCCCGCGCGATGATGTCGGCTGAACGCAGCGCCAGTGCGACGCCGGGCAGGGTCGGGTTGATGACACCCGAGGCCGGAATGACGCCGGTCGTGGCCATGAAGAGGTTCGGGTGATCCCATGTGCGGCATTCGTGGTTCACGACCGAGTCCTTCGGGTCGTCGCCCATGATGACGGTGCCCATGATATGGTCGCGGTTCTGGAACCCGGTATCATCCTCGATGACCTCGCCATTCATGATGCGGACGAAATCGGCGAAGTTCTCCTTGGCCTTGACCGCGCCCGCCTTGACGTAATCATCCACGTCATAATGCACGCTCAGTCCCGGAATGCCCAAAGCATCCTTCTTCTGCGACGGTGTCACGCGGTTTTCCGGATGCGGCAGCATCTCGAACACGGTCGAGACATCCACCCAACGTGCGGCCATGTCGCGGATACGCTCGTCCAGCTCCGGCCCGACGACCCCTTGCTTGAGAAGGCGCTCGGCAATGGCGCGGTTGGGCACGGTATTGGTCAGCGCATGTTTGACGGCGGAATGCTCGCGGCGGAAATCGCCGTCGCGCAGGTTGAAAATGCCGCCTTGTTGCACCTGACCGCGGCCCGGCCAGAGCTGTTCATCAGCGAGGAATTGCAGCCCCATGCCGCTATGGTCCATCAGGTTGCGCCCGACCTGATCCGAGCTGTTGGCCACATCCGACAGCAGCAGCAGCTTCGGCGTTTCCAGACCGTGGCAGGCAATGATGAAATACTTGGCCGTCAGGCGCACGTCATCGCCCTTGGACGAGCGGTAATGCACCGCCGCAATCTTGCCGCCCTCGCCTTTTTCCAGCTTGTAGGCGGTGGCATCGGTCAGGATCTTGGCCCCGGCCTTCTGTGCATGGCGAGCATGGACATCGCCCGAATACATCGCCCCGATGGGGCAGACGGGCATGCAGTTATTGTTGCCCGAACAGGCCGGACGCCCGTCCCACGGCTGGTTGGTGCGGCCATTGGGCTCATGCAGGAAGTTATAGCCTTCGGCCCCGATCCGCGCCTTCAGACGCTGGAAGTAATAGGTTTCGGCCTCGGGCGGCACCGGATAGGGTTTCGAGCGGGGCGGGTAGGCGCTATCGCCGCCGCGGCCCGACTGGTCCTCGGTATCGGAACCGGCCACACCCAGATTGTATTCGGCCTTGGTATACCACGGCTCCAGCTCGTCATAGTCCATCGGCCAGTCGCGGCCCACGCCATAGAGCGTCTTCAGCTTCATGTCATTGGGGATATAGCGCCATGTGGCCGCCGCCCAGTGCCATGTGGTGCCGCCCACCAGCTTGAGCATACCGGGCTTGAATTCGAAGCTGCCGGTGTTTTCAAGATAGTCCCCGTCAAAGGAGGTATGCGCCCAAGGGGCGTTCGGATAGGGGTCGTTATGGTTGCCTTTGCGCGGCGAGGCGCGGAAATTCTCGACCACTTTCCAGCGCGGGATCCATTCGCCGGCCTCCAGCATGATCACGGATTTGCCGCGACTTGCGAGTTCATATGCCGCATTGCTGCCTAGAGCACCGGAGCCGACGACGATAACGTCGGCGTCAAATTCAGTTGCCATTTGGGTTGCTTTCGAAAACTTGTTACTTGCCGGTCATGAAGGCGGGCGGGTTTTTCCAGTAATTGGAATGGCCGCGCGACCAGCTGGGGATCACCGTTGCATCGCGGGTGGGCTCGTACATCAGAGCTTCCGCATAGGATACGAACTGGGCATCGTCTTTGGTGGTGTTCATCGACGGGGTTCCGGTATAGCCCAGATACCATGCAGAGATGATCTTCATTGCCACCGGACGCAGCGCCGGATTGGCCTCGGCAAAGCTGTTGAACTGCCGCATATCCGAAAAACCGGCGGCCTCGATGGCCTGTGCAAGCTCGGCGGCCTGGGCGGCGAAAGCGTCATCGTCTTGCGACAACGCGGCAAGGGCGCGCGCGCCCACCACAGGCGACAGGGTCTCGCGGCCGGTCAGCAGTTGCGACAGGCGGGTAAACCCGTCTGCATCAAGCGGCTGTGTCACCGCAGCCCCGACCGCCGCCGGCATTGCCGCAGCGGCCAGCATGGCGGTTGCGCTTCCCAGAAGATGCCTGCGCGTCAGACGACCGGAAGCCGCCCCATCGGCCTCGTGTCCTGTCCTCTCATACAATGAGGAAATCATGAGTGTACCTTTCTCGTTTGGGTCAGGTTTCGCGTCTGTTGGCGCCGCGGCCCTTGCAGGATCTGCCCGATGCCATCCGCGTTCAGGAGATCACGCGTGCGCGCGAAAGACGTGAAAAACCTTGCCTTGCCTGCTGATTGTAGTGATTTTGCGCTAACATCAAGGGTGTTATTGGCGGGCTTATTATATCTTTGCTCAAAATATCAAAACGCATCCCGAGTGCGAAAGATACGGGATGGATCACGCTTTGATCGCGCTATTTTGTGTCGCGCCATTTGCGGCCTGCGGGGAATTGCACAGCAGATGGGCACCTTTTCCGAGGCCTTACAGGTCCTGTCGCTACCGGCGGGGCTGATTCATCCGCACAGAAAAAGGCGCGGCACCGGTCGTGTTCCGGTGCCGCGCCCTGGTTCGGAACGAACAGGCCGCCGTTATTGCCCGAACATCGAATTGGGCACGATCAGGGCGATCTGCGGGAACAGGATGATCAGCAAAAGCCCCAGCACCATCGCCATCAGGAACGGCGTGACCCCCTTGAAAACGGTGGCCATCGGTACATCGGTTGCGACCCCCTTGACCACAAAGACGTTCAGCCCGACCGGCGGGGTGATCATCCCCATTTCGATCACGATCACCGCCACGACCCCGAACCAGACCGGATCGAACCCGAGCTGGACGATGACCGGAAAGACGATCGGAATGGTGACCACCAGCATCGACAGCCCGTCCAGAAACATGCCCAGCACGATATAGCCCAGCAGGATCAGCGCCAGCGTGCCATAGGGGCCGATCTCCATCGATACCAGCGCATGGCCCAACGTTTCGGGGATATGGGTGACCGCCAGAAACGGGTTGAGGACATTGGCCCCGATCACGACCATATAGAGCATGGCCGATGTCTTCAGTGTCTCGAAGAGGGCATCGCGGAAGGTGCGCAGGCTGATGGCCCGCATCACGAAGGCCAGCAGGGTCACCAGCCCCGCTCCGATGGCAGAGGCCTCGACCGGCGTGAAGATCCCCGCATAGATCCCGCCAATGGAGATGCCGATGATCGACAGAAGCGGCATCGCCCGCCCCAGCAGGGCCAGACGCCGTGTCAGCGGCACCCGAGCGCCGCGCGGGCCGGTTTCGGGGGAGAGTGTCGCGATGATGGCAATCGTGCCGATGAAAAGGCCCATCAGCAGCAGTCCCGGCAAGATTCCCGCCATGAACAGGCGGCCAATGGATTCTTCCGTCAGGATGGCATAGAGCACGAAGCCGGTCGAGGGCGGGATCAGGAAGCCCAGCGTGCCGCCTGCGGCGATGGACCCCGTCGAGAGCGCATCGCCATAGCCCAGCCGTTTCATCTCCGGCAGCGCTACTTTGCCGATGGTCACCGCCGTGGCCACAGATGAGCCCGACACCGCCGAGAACACCGCGCAGCCCAGCACCGAGGCCGAGGCCAGACCGCCCCTGAACCGCCCGACCCATGCGAAGGCCGCATCATACAAGGCGCGCGAGAATCCGGCGACCGAGGAGATATTGCCCAGTAAGATGAACATGGGCACCACGATCAGGTTATAATTGGTCACCGCCGAATAGGTCTCGGTCAGGGTGACGGCACCCGCCGTGCGGTTGCCCTCAAGCTGCCATAGCCCGAAATAGCCCACGATCAGCATGGCGAACGCCACCGGAGTGCGGAAGATCATCAGCAGGAAGAGCCCGCCAATGCCCAGCAGGCCAACAGAGAGATCGGTCATGCGCGCACCTTTTCAATCATAATAACAATGGCTTGCAGGGCCATCACCACGATACACAGCGCCACGCCCGCCGCGATGATCGCGTAGAACGGCCAAAGCGGCAGGCCCAGCATATTGGTGGTGTCTTCGTAGTCCCACGCATCCACCGCCTTGGCGATGGCCCGTGTGCACAGGATATACAGCACGAAAGACGACAGCACGCGCGAGACGATATCACCCAGAAAGCGCCCCCATGCGCCGATGACCCCGTCCAGCACATCCACGCTGACATGGCCCGAATAGGAGGTGCAATAGGGCAGGGCCAACATGACCACCGCCGCCGAGGCCAGTTGCACCACCTCATTGATGCCAAGGATGGGGGCATTGAAGACATAGCGTGCAAACACCCCCACAAAGACCAGTCCCAGCACCACCATCAGGAAGGCCCCTGCCAAGGTCACCAGAACCAGATTGGCGCGGTCGAAGATCTGTAGCCAGAGCGGGCGAGATACAGGTTCCATCACGGTTACTGCGCCGAAAGCACGTCAACGATATGCTGGGCGTCCTTGCCCTCTTCTTTCGCGATGGTTTTCACCAGCCCGTCCGACAGCCTGTCAAAGGCGGACGCTTCCTCGGGGGTGAGATGGATCACCTGCTTGCCGGGCAGGGCGGCGAAATCCGCGATCCCCTTGCTGGCAACGGCAAGCTGGCTGTCATGGCCGTTCTTCGCCGCCTCCAGCCCTGCCGCATCGATGGCCTTCTGGTCGGCCTCGCTGAGATCGGCATAGGCGTCGCGGTTCATCAGGATAAAGAAGGGCGAGATGGTCGTTTCCATGCCCATCGTGATGTAATTCGTGACCTCGGACAGCTTGAAGGCATTGATCCCCGTGCCATCGATCATCGCCCCGTCGATCACGCCGGTCTGCAGGCTGTTATAGATTTCGGACACCGGCATCGAGACCGGCGTGCCCCCCCATGCCTCGACCAGTCGGCCGGTATTGCGCGACGGCACGCGGATCTTCAGCCCTTTCAGATCTGCAGGGCTATGAACGGGCTTTTTCACGGTGAACAGGATGTTTTCGGCATTGGACCACAGCGCCACCAGATGCGCGCGCCGGTATTCCTTGGCGAACAGGTCGAGATGGGCGCTCAGCTCCTGCGTGCCGGTCTTCTCGTCCAGCAGTCCGGGCAGTTCGGCGGTCAGCGTCAGCGGGAATTGCGAGGCGGTATAGCCCGGAAGCGAGACCGCGAATTCCGCCACCCCGTCCACGACACGGCCATATTGCTCGGCAGGGCCTGCCCCCAGTTCGCCGCCGGAATACAGCTTGACGGTCACATCGCCCTTGGTGGCCTGCGCCACCTGATCGGCAAAGGGTTGGAAGGTCGATGCCACATAAGGATGCCCTGCAGGCATAAAATTGGCAAATTTCATTTCGTCGGCCTGTGCGGTGACGGCCAGTCCGGATCCCATCATCAGACCCAGCAAGAGATTAGCGGCTTTCATGTCATCCTCCCCTTGGTGTAGCGGGCTCCCCCCGCGCTACTTCGCCCTGAAAGATCACATTTTAAATCGGGGCTCTACCAATCAGAAGAAAGCGCCCCTTCATAAATTTACGCTATAACGCCTCGGCAGAGGCCTGCCGGATCTCTTCCATGATCAGGCTTTGCGCAGGCGTCGGCATCCAGTCACGGCGATAGGTCAACCCGATGGCGCGGGTGGAATGGGGCACCGCGAACGGCAGCACCGCCACCAGCTTGCGGTCGATATCGGCGCGGGCCTGCAGATGCGAGACACAGGACAGCACCTCGGAAATTTCCATCATCTCGCGCATCAGGATGACAGAGCCCGTTTCGATAATGCTGTCGGGCAGCGCCAGACCCGCCGCATGGAACATCGCGTCGAACTGGGTGCGCGTCGGTGTGCCGGTGCGGGTGACCAGCCAGTGTTGCTGGCGCAGCACCTCCAGAGACAGCGGGCGCTGCAAGAGCGGATGGTGATGGCCCGCCAGCAGCACCAGATCATCGTCGAACACCCTTTCCTGCACCACATCCTCGATGGGGGCGGGACTGCGCAGCGCACCGATCAGGAAGTCCAGATCGCCCCGCCGTAACTGGCCCAGAAGCTCGTCATACGTGCCTTCGATAATGCGGATCCGCAGATTCGGGCGTTTTTCGCGAAACCGCGCCAGCACCTTCGGCATCGGGTGCGACCGCGCCAGTGGCATCGCTCCGATGGTGATCTCCCCGACTTCGCGCCCCACCAGATCACCCAGTTCCGACACCGCCTGATCCAGTTCGGCAAAGCTCAGCCGCGCGATCCGTGCCAGCATGGCGCAGGCGCGGGTTGGCACGATGCCGAACGCACTGCGCTGGAAAAGCGCCTTGCCCGCCTCGCGTTCCAACTGGGTCACGGCCCGATGCACCGTCGGCTGGGCAATGCCAAGCTGGCGGGCCGCCAAGGAGAAATTCTGCGCCTCCGAGGTGGCAATCAGCGCCAGAAGCTGCGCCCGCGTCGCGGTGAGTGGCAGGCGGGGGGCGATCTCGTTCAGCGCCCCGTCCAGCATGTCCAGCGCGCGTTTGCCGCGCCGCGCCAGCAGTGCCCCCGCTTCGGTCAGGAAAAACCCCTGTGACGTGCGCCGGAACAGCGGCAGTTCGGCCTCGGCTTCCAGTTTGGCAATCGCCTGTGTCACGGCGGGTTGCGACACAAGGCAAAGCTCTGCCGCCCGCGTCACCGAGCCCGTTTCGGCCACCGCATGAAAGACGCGCAAATGGCGCAGATTGGAGCCCAGCATTGCCCTTACCCTTTATGTGCCAACCCTTCTAGCACAGCGGTGCTGCGGGATTCGAGACCATCTTTGCCCGCGCCCAGCCCCAGTGACCCGACGGCCCTTTGCCACCGCGTGACGGCCTGCGCCATGTCGTTGGGCAGCCCCAGATCGGCCAGCGTCTTGGCGACCTCTTCCATCTCGGCGGCGCGGCGTGTGCCATGCACCATCATGCGTTCCAGATTGTAATTGCCCCGTGCGGCCCAATCCGTATCGGGGTCGGAAGCCTGCAACGAGGCGATCACCGCATCGGTCAGATTGGCGCGGCGGGCCGCCAGCAGACATTCGGCACTGAGCGCCTCCATACCCTTGATCATCACCGAGCGGATCATCTTTACAGAAGACGCCGCGCCGATTTCGGGGCCTGCCAGCGTGGCACGCATATCCAGCGCCTGAAGATAGGGCAGGGCGGATGCCGCATGCGGGCCGGACACCAGCAGCGGCACATGATGCAGTTTCGGATAGACAGGTGCCATCACCGCCACATCCACATAGCGCCCGCCCGCCGCCTGCACATAGCCCGCCGCCTGTGTCTTGCTGCTGGGCGCGCAGGAATTGCAGTCAAGCCACAGCGCCTCAGGGCGCAGGAAGGGCGCATAGTCGCGCGCGGCATGGACAGCCTGATCGGCGGTCACCAGCGACAGCACGATCTGTGCGCCGGAAAGGGCGGCCTCGGGACTGTCCTGCGCGGTGACAGAGAGCGCCGCCGCCCGCTCCAGAACCGTGGCGCGCTCTGCGCCGCCCATCTTCCGGTCATAGCAGCCCAAGTCAAAGCCTCGCGGGGCGTTCCAGCCCTTGGCAAAGGCTTGGGCGGCCTCTCCGAACCCGATCAATGTTAGCTGTGTCATCCTGTCATGGCCCCTTGCAAACTCGTATGAATTTTGGGCCGATCGGTGCGTATTTCAAAGCGGTTATAGCGCGTTCTTATGGGTTGGCGAATGTTTCTGAATTGCCTCCGCTGCCGGATTTCCGGAAGTTTGCGACAACAGGTTTCGGGGATCTCGGAGGAAAGAATGTCAGATCGTAAAACGGCGCTGGTGATCAGCGCGCATGCGGCGGATTTCGTGTGGCGCTGCGGAGGGGCCATCGCGCTGCATGCCGCGCTTGGCTATGACGTGACGGTGGCCTGCCTGTCATTCGGAGAGCGGGGAGAAAGCGCGCGGCTTTGGAAAGAGGGCAAATCGCTTGACGAGGTGAAGGCGATCCGCCGTGACGAGGCCGAGAAAGCCGCCGCGGTTCTGGGCGTGGCCGATCTGCACTGCTTCGATCTGGGGGATTACCCGCTGGAGCTTGACCGCGAGGACAAATTCCGTCTGGTCGATCTGATCCGTAAGGTGCAGCCGAAATTCATGCTCAGCCATAGCCAGTATGATCCCTATAATACCGACCATATGTATACCACCCGCATCGCGCTTGAGGCGCGGATGGTGGCGCAGGCTTGGGGGCATAATCCGGGCGAGAAGGTGCTGGGCGCGCCGCAACTATACCTGTTCGAGCCGCATCAGACCGAGCAGATGGGCTGGAAACCCGATACGTTCCTCGACATCACATCGGTCTGGGACAAGAAGCGGGCGGCGATGGAATGCATGAACGGGCAGGTCCATCTGTGGGAATATTACACCCGCGTGGCCCAACAGCGCGCCAACCATTTCAAGCGCAATTCCGGTGGTATGTCGGGAGGGCGTGACTGCCAGTATGGCGAGGGGTTCCAGTCGGTTTTCCCGCGCACCGTCGACGAATTGTAAGAGAGGCGGCCCTCGGGCCGTTTCGGGAGGAGACTATCATGAGCCATCCGGCAACCAATCCAAGCTTCGACATTGCCCATCTCGGCCATGTCGAGATGCTCACCGACAAATTCGACGAGAGCCTCGATTTTTTCACCCGCGTCTACGGGCTCAAGCTTTCGGCGCAGGACGGGAACTCGGCCTATCTGCGGGCATGGGATGATTACGAATTCTGCACGCTCAAACTGACCAGATCCGATGTCACGGGTGTGGCCCATATCGGCTATCGCGCCTCTTCGCCCGAGGCGCTGGAGCGTCGGGTTGCGGCCATCGAGGCCTCGGATTTCAAGGTGATCGGCTGGAATGACGGGGATCTGTCGCACGGGCGGGCGTTCCGTTTCGAGGATCCGTTCGGGCATCTGTTCGAAATCTATTACGATACCAACTGGTATACCGCGCCGGATGCGGCAGAACGGGCCGCGCTGAAGAATACCGCGTCGTCCTTTACCGGCGCTGCCCCGCGGCGTCTTGACCACCTCAACCTGCTGGCCGAAGACGTGACCGAATTCCGCCGCTTCATGACCACCTGTCTGGGCGCGCGGGTGACCGAACAGATCCAGCTGGATAACGGTCGGCTGGGGGGCTGCTGGTTCACCGTCAACAACAAGACCTATGACCTTGCCTGCACGGAAGAACATGGCGGTGGCACGGGACGGCTGCATCATGTGACCTATGCCACCGACCAGCGCGAGGACATCCTGCGCGCCGCCGATATCTTCCTGCAAAACGACATCCATATCGAAACCGGCCCGCATAAGCATGCGGTTCAGGGCACGTTCTTCCTGTATGTCTGGGAACCTGCGGGCAACCGCGTCGAGCTGGCCAATTCCGGCGCGCGGCTCATTCTGGCCCCCGACTGGGAGACCGTCACCTGGACCGAGACAGAGCGCAAGAAGGGGCAGGCCTGGGGCTTGAAGACCATCGAGAGCTTCCATCTGCATGGCACCCCGCCGGTCCGGAAAGCCTGAAAGAAGGAGAGAATGATGCCTGTGGTAGTCCAAGATATCCAACGCGCCGATCCCGATGTGATCGCGGCTCTTGCGCAGGCCGGTGTGGCCACCGTCCATGAGGCGCAGGGGCGGACCGGTTGTCTGCAAAGCTATATGCGCCCGATCTATTCGGGGGCAAAGATTGCCGGATCGGCCGTGACCATTTCCGCCGCGCCGGGCGATAACTGGATGGTGCATGTGGCCATCGAACAGCTCCAGCCCGGCGATATTCTGGTGCTGGCCCCGACCTCGCCCTGCGATAACGGCTATTTCGGCGATCTGCTGGCAACCTCGGCGCAGGCGCGCGGCTGTCGCGGGTTGATCATCGATGCGGGGGTGCGTGACATCGCGGATCTCAAGGCGATGGATTTTCCGGTCTGGTCGAAGGCGATCTCGGCGCAAGGCACGGTGAAAGAGACGCTGGGATCGGTGAATATTCCGGTGGTTTGCGCGGGGCAGTGCATCGAGGCGGGAGATGTGATCTGCGCCGACGATGATGGTGTGGTGGTGGTCAAGCGGGCGCAGGCCGCGCAGGTGATGGCCAACGCCACGGCACGGCTTGCCGCCGAAGAGGCCAAGCGCCAGCGGCTTGCCGCCGGAGAATTGGGGCTGGATATCTATGACATGCGCCCGCGTCTGAAAGAAAAGGGCCTGCGCTATGTCTGAGCCGCAGATCGGCGGGTCCGGCGACGGCGGGGCGTCCGAGGGGATCGCTTGTCTGTGGATGCGCGGCGGGACGTCGAAAGGGGCGTATTTCCGTGCCAGCGATCTGCCCGCAGACAGGCAGGCGCGCGATGCGCTTTTGCTGCGGATCATGGGGTCGCCCGATCCGCGCCAGATCGACGGGATCGGCGGGGCCGATCCGCTGACCTCCAAGGTGGCGATCCTTTCGCCGCCCAGTCGCGACGATGCCGATATCGACTACCTTTTCCTGCAGGTCTTTGTCGATCAGGCGCTGGTGTCGGATGCGCAGGCCTGTGGCAATATTCTGGCCGGTGTCGGGCCTGCGGCGCTGGAGCTGGGGCTTGTTGCCGCGCAGGAGGGCGAGACATCGCTGCGGATCCATATGCGCAATACCGGCGAGATTGCCGAGGCCACGGTGCAGACACCGCAAGGGCGGGTCAGCTATCGGGGCACGACCGCGATTGACGGTGTGCCCGGTACGGCGGCACCGGTGCGGTTGCTGTTTTCCAATCTGGCGGGGTCGATGTGCGGTCACCTGTTTCCCACCGGCCAGCCGCGCGATTGGGTGGATGGCATAGCGATGACCCTGATCGATTATGGCATGCCGGTCGCGCTTGTCGCCGCGCAGGATCTGGGGCTGACAGGGCAGGAAAGCCGCGAGACGCTGGAAGGGGACATGCCCCTGCGCGCAAGGCTCGAGGCCCTGCGGCTGCAGGTGGGGCCTTTGATGGGGCTTGGCGATGTGTCCGAGAAATCCGTGCCGAAAATGACCATTCTCAGTGCCGCACAAGAGGACGGGGTGATTGCGACGCGCAGTTTCATTCCCCATCGCTGTCACGCTTCTATCGGGGTTTTCGCCGCGATCAGTGTGGCCTCGGCCTGCACGATTGAAGGCACGGTGGCCGCGCCTCTTGCGCGGCTGCCAGAGGGCGAGACCTTCCGCATAGAGCATCCGACGGGGGCGGCCGATATTGTCCTGCGTACCGATGGCGCGGGTTATCCCGTGGCCGCAGGATCTGTGCGCACGGCGCGCAAGCTGTTTGCGGGGCAGGTTTTCGCCGACTGATCCCCGCGCGGGGATGGACATTCTGATGCGGGGCGGGGCGGGCAGGCCCGTCCCGTTCTATCGTGCCGCAGTGGCCACGCGACGCGGTGCGAAGGGCATGCCGATCCCCAGACAGAGGAAGCGCGACAGGCGCGACTGCAGGATCACCTGATGCAGCAGGATCGGGCCGGTCAGGCCGCATAGAAGCGAGACCGGATAGATCCAGTGTCGGTCAAGAGCGGGCAGGAGATGCTGCATCGCCAAGGTTGCCGCCGCGGTGAAAAAGACGTGGAACAGGTAGATGGTAAAGGACTTGTCGCCGATCCATGCCAGAAACCGGATATGGACCCGCAGCACCAGAAAGGACAGGGCGGCTGTCAGCCCGACCAGCACCGACAGGCTGCGCCGGATCTCGGACTGCCACGGGCCCAGAAGCTGGAAGGCGCATAGCGCCCCCCACAGAACCAGCGCCCCCAGCCAGAGACCGGCAAGCACACGCGGCCAGCCGCGATCCGACAGCCCCGCCAGTGCCGGTTTCAAGCGCTGCGCAACGATATGCCCGCCCATGAAGAACGGCGCCAGATAGGCAGCACGCGGGAAGGAAAAGATCTGGAACCCGTCCAGCCGCCCCGAGATGAAGATGGCCGCCCCGAGGGCGCCGATCAGCGCGGCATTGCGCACCGACACCGCTTTGGGGTCGCGGGCGAAGGCGTCGGGCCTGATTTGCGCATAAAGCCAGTTGAGCGCCAGAAGCAGCACCATCAGCGTGAAGGTCGCCTGCAGGAACCAGAAATGCGCATAGGGCAGAAAAAGAGTATCGACCCACGGCATCTGCACCCGTCCGGTGGCATCGCCAATCACCCAGAACAGGCCGCCGACAAAGATCATCGGCACCAGCAGGCGGCGCATCTTGCTGTTCAGCACCTGCCCCCAGCTTTTGCGCGCACTCAGCACGGCGGTGAAGACATAGCCCGAGATGAAGCTGAACAGCGGCATCCGCATATCCGCCAGCATCAGTTGCAGCCGGAACAGCCAGTCGGTGCCGGGAACCTCCAGCCCGACCTGCGGGGTCGCGCCGACCACATGGTAGGATACCAGCGCCAGACAGGCCAGTCCCCGCATGGTTTCCACATGCGTTTCGCGTTTCTGTGGTCCTGTCATCGCGGTGCCTTTCTGACCCGGAAAGAAGGGGAGCGCGCCCCGTTTGAGCGCCCCGTTTGTGCGAGCTGTTCGAGCGGGCGCCCTGTGGCGGCGCGGCCAGAGGCTTTCGGTCGCGGCGCCAAAGCGACTGAGCGGCTAGATGGCGGGAACCGGCGTGGAGTGCCGCGCCTCAGACGGCGGCGCGCGCATCCCAGACCGGTGCCTGTGCTGCATCGATTTCGGCAATCGCCGCATCCTTGCCCTTGACCAGTGCGCGGCGCTGGTAAGACCGGATGAAGGCGCGCAACTCGGGGTCGGGGAGCTGCTCTTTGCCCTGAAGGGCGGCACGCACATATCCCCACCACGAGGCAAGCCCGCCGGTGACATAGGGGGGGTGCGCCATGCGGAAAATGCAGCTTGCGGTGAAGAACCAGAAGCTCGACCCCATGAAATACTGGCCATAGCCGTGGCGCATCCGTCCCGTATAGACCGACTTCTGCGACGACCCCATCGGGCGCAGATGCTCGAAAGACAGCGCCTCGTCGTCAAAGGCGCGGGCCTGCCAGCCAAGCTGGCGGGATTTGTGGCAATCGATCGCATCCCACATCACTTCGCGCACGAAGCCGCCGATCTCGCGGAAACATTGCACACGGTAGAATTTGGTCATGCCGACCGACATTTCCGAGCCGCATTTCTCCGAGACCTTGGCCCCGTTCCACATGAACCACGGCTTGCCCGAGCACGACCCCAGACGCGGATTGGCCTCCATCTTGTCCATCAGGATCGCGAAATATCCGCTGGGCATTTCCAGATCGAGGTCGAATTTGCAGATATAGTCGAATGCGCCCATATCGATCTGGTCAAGGCCGAAATAGAAGGCTTCGATCACGCCCGGACCCACAGCGCGCGCGCCGCGATTGGGTTTGGGAACCACGCGGATCCAGTCATGCCGCGCGGCATATTCGGCAAGGATCTGCGGGGTGTCATCTGTCGAACCGTCATCGACGATCAGCCAGAGGGCGGGGTGTTCGGTTTGCGCGACAACACTGTCCAGCGTGCGGCGCATATATTGCGCCTCGTCACGGCAGGGGGTGATCAGTGCATAGCGACGACCTGAGTGGGGCATGAAAGGTTCCGTGCTGAAATTGAAGCGGCTTTGATGCAGTTTGACCCTTTGGCGCGCCCATGACAAGAGACCTCACACGATTGTCGCTGCGTCGCGGCACAACCTTGACGATTATCCGCTTACATGCTTGTCAACTGCGCAGCAAAAGGCCAAAACAGGGTTAAATTTATTCCTTATCGTGGATATTCAATGACCCGTCGCTATCTTTTCTGGAGCCCGGACATCACAAAAGCTGCAGGCGGGGTCGCGGTGATCTATGATCTGGTGGCGCTGTTGCGACGCAATGGGCTGGATTGCGCGCTGTTGCATAACAGCCCGTCCGGCTGCTATCCCGACCATCCGCAGGATCTGCCCAAATTCTGGACCGGCGCATTCGACCGTATCTATGGCCGTTACCAGCCGCGCCGCAGCCGTCTGGGATATTATCTCAAGACGCGCCGCCGGGTGCGCCTTGCCGGCCCCAATCCGCGTTACGTGGCGCGGCCGGAGGATGTGATCGTGATGCCCGAACTCTTTCTGGCCGAGGCGCTGGAGGCGTTCCCCGGCCAGACACTGTGCATTCTGGTGCAGAACCCGTTCCTGCTGATGGAAAGCCATCAACGCGCGGTCGAGCGCGGCCTTGATCCGGCGCGCTCGGTGCGGGCCTATCTGAGCACCTCCGAGGTCTGCCATATCCATCTCGACCTGATCGAGGCCGAGACGGTGCTGAAATTTCCGGTCAGCATGAAGCCCGAAGAGATCGGTTTCGTGCCGATGCCCGACAAGGAGCGGCTGATCACCTATATGCCGCGCAAGCGTCCCGAAGAGGCGCGCCAGATCGTCGAGATGCTGGAAAAACGCGGCAAGCTACAGGGCTACCGGCTGGAAGCGATTGATGGCATCCCGCGCGCACAGGTGATCGACAAGTTGCGCAAAAGCCGCTTTTTCATCTCGCTCATGCGGCGCGAAAGCCTTGGCTTTCCGGCGGCGGAAGCGATGGCTGCGGGGGCGGTGGCCATTGGCTATGACGGGCTGGGGGCTGCGGAATATTTCGACCGGAGCACCGGCTTCCCGATCCCCGAAGGCGATTTCGCGGGCATGGTGCTGACGGTCGAGCAACAAATTGCCGCTTTCGAGGAGAGCCCGAAGGTTTTCGATGTGCTTTGCGCCCGCGCCTGTGCCAGAATCCACGAGCGGTATTCGCAAACCTATTTCGAAACCAATGCCCTGCGTGTGTGGCGCGAACTCGACGCAATCCTGTAGCCCGCGCGCCATCTCTCCCTAAATTCCTTCTGAAAACCGTTTTCAGGATCTCCCATGCCCCTTCCTTCCTGCCTGTCCAAAGCTCTCAAATCCGCGCGGTTCACCGCGAAATGGCTGCGTTCGGAGCTGCCTTATGCGCCGGGGCTTGAACTTTACGCCCGCCATATCGACCGCCATAACCGCCATCTGACCGCGCAGATGATGTTCAATGCCCCCGAGGCGACACCGGCATATTACGCCCCCTATCGCGGGCGGGCGATCCCGAAGATCATCTGGATGTATTGGGCACAGGGGATCGAGGCCGCCCCCCCCGTCGTGCAGCGCTGCATTGCCCAGTGGCGGGCAATGAACCCGGGCTGGGATCTGCGCGTGTTGACGCGTGAGACGGTCGGCGAATGGGTCGATTTGTCCGATATCGATGACAGCCTGGCGTTCCGTCTGCATGCCAATGCGCTCCGGCTGCGCCTGCTGGCCCGCTATGGCGGGCTTTGGGCCGATGTGACCACCTATTGCCACCGCCCGCTGGATGAATGGATGCCGCTTCTGGGCGGGCAGACCGGCTTTTTCACCTTTGGTGGCCCCTATCATGACCGCTGGGTGGATAACTGGTTTATCGCCGCCCATCCCGAAAACCCGTTGATCCAGCGCTGGTGTGCCGATTACGATGCCTATGTGACCCGCCTGCGCCATACGCCGCGCAAGTATTTCATGATGATCTACACCTTCCAATGGGCGATGATCCGCAATGCGAAGCTGCGCCATGCATTTCGTGCCGCCGGAAGCCTGCCCGCCGTGCCCGCCTATTATCTGATGGCCGCGCTGGAGGGGAATGCGACGCTCGATCCCTTCCTTGCCGCGCAGGAATGTGGCTTTCCGGTCAGCAAGCTCAGTCACCGCTCCAGCCTGGACCCGCAGGGGCTGGTCGACCGGCTGGAGGCACTTCTTGCCGAGGCGCAGCCCGTGCTGGCCGCTCCACGATCCGCCCTTCCGGCGCAATAGCCCGTGCGGCGCGCCTGTCTTCCCGCCGCTCTTAGGGGCTGCTCCTAAGCGCCGTTCCGAGGGACGGCACGGTTTACCCGCGCGGCTTGCCGAGACCACAAAGGGCGACCCCTCACGGGATCGCCCTTTTCTGGGGGTGCAGGGGCGCGCGCCCCCCCTATCCCAAAGCCTATTTGGCGGCGGCCTTGGGGGCCGGAGCCTCTTCGGGGCTTTCGGCATAGCCTGCGCCCGCGCCGATGGCGATCTGCAAGGTCGCCCATTCCTGTGCCGCGCTATTGGCCGCCGAGGCTGCCGAGATCCGTGCCGATGCTTCGGAACGGTCGGTATCCAGCAGGTCAAGCAGGGTCATGCCGCCATTGCGATAGGTGGTGCGCCCCAGTTCCAGAGCTTTGGAATAGGATTGCGCCGCGCGGTTAAGCTGTGCGGCCTGCGCGCGGTACTGACGCAGGTTGGACTGCGCGACCTGCACATCTTCCACCGCCGAGGTGATGGCCGAGCGATAGTCGATCTCGGCCTGTTTGGCGGCGGAGACCTGCGCATCGCGGGCGGCGCGCAGGGACCCCTGATTGAAGATGGCCTGGGTGATGGTGGGGCCGAAGCTCCAGCTGGTGGATTTGCTGGTGCCCGACACGGTGCCCGAGAGGCTGAGCGAGGGGTAAAGGGCTGCCGTATCCACGCCGACGGTGGCCACTTCCTGATGCAGCACCGCTTCGTAATAGCGGATATCGGGACGGTTGCGCAGCAGGTCCGCCGGAACGCCGGTGGCGCTGTCGGTCGGAATCCGCAACGGGGCGGCCCCTTTTTCCATCCGGTCCATCAACGGGCCGGCGGGCACGTTCAGCAAGGTCGCGATGGCAAAAACCTTGGCGCGGAATTGCGCAAGGTAGTTGGGCAGATCGGCCTTGGCCGATTCCAGCGCGGCTTCGGCTTCGGCCTGTTCCAGCGTGGTCGCGGCACCGGCATTCACCTCCTGCTGGGTAATGTTGAACGTATCCTGACGGGTCGCGATGGTTTTGCGCGTCAGCTCCAGCGCCTGCTGGTAATAGCGCGCATCGGCATAATCGGCGACCAGCTCGGCCAGCCATGCCAGACGCTCGGTGCCGACATTGGCCTGGCTGGCTGCCAGATTGGCCTTGGCCGCCTCGCGTTCGCGGCGCAATCCGCCAAACAGGTCGAGCACGAAATCCGCATCCAGCGTGCCGGTGGCATTGTCCCAGCCGGACCCGCCCCCTTTGGTGACGCCCGAGCGGGTCTTGGACCCGCTGGCCGACCCGCTGAGCGCCTCGTTCACGCCGGTCTGGCGAAGCTGGGCGCGTGCCTGACGGATGCGCTCTTGCGCCTGCAGGATGTCGAGGCTCTGTTTCATCCCCGTCTCGACCAGCTCGTTGAGCAGCGGGTCACGATAATCGCGCCACCATGCACGATAGGCCACCTGCGCCAGCGGGCTGGTGTCCCCGCCCACGAATTGGGTGGTGACAGGCACGGCGGGCGTTTTGTAATCCGGCCCGACCGCACATCCCGCGAGAACCATTAGCGGAACCAGTTTCATAAAGCGCATCATGCATTCTCCTTGCGGCCTGCGCCGGATTTTCTGTCAACAAGACGACGGACCGCCACATACAATACCGGAACCATCAGGATACCGAAGACAGCCGAGAAGAGGATCCCGCCCAACATGCCGATCCCGATGGAGTTCTGCGCATTTGCACCTGTGCCGCTGGCGATGGCAAGGGGCAGAACCCCCAGCCCGAAGGCAAAGGTGGTCATCAGGATCGGGCGCAGACGCATCCGCGCGGCCGTTTTCACCGCCTCGAACAGGCCCAGCCCCTCGGCGCGGAGTGTCTCGGCGAATTCCACGATCAGGATGGCATTACGCGCCGCCAGACCGATGGTCGTCAGCATCCCGACCTTGAAGTAGACGTCATTCGACTGCCCGAAGACCAGAGCCGCGATCAGCGCCCCGAGCAGGCCGATCGGCACGGCCAGCATCACCGCGAAGGGCACCGACCAGCTTTCATAAAGCGCCGCCAGCGCAAGGAAGACGACCACTGCCGAAAGCGTATACAGGATCGGTTCCTGATTGCCCGAGAGCTGTTCCTGATAGGACAGGCCGACCCAGGCGCTCTGGTAATTGCCATCCATGCTATCGACGATTTTCTCCATTTCGGCCATCGCATCCCCGGACGAGACGCCCGATGCCGGAGAGCCCTGCAATTCGATCGCGTTGACGCCGCCATAACGGGCGATCTTGGTATAGGTCTGCCCCCAGCTTTGCGACGAGAAGGCCGACATCGGAACCATTTCGTCATCGCTGTTACGCATATACCATTTCTTGATATCGCCCGGCTGCATCCGGTATGCCTGATCGCCCATCACCCGCACGTCGCGCAGTTTGCCGTTCAGCGTGAAGTCGTTGACATAGCTGCCCGCGAAGATGGTCGAGAGGTTAGAGTTGATGTCCGAGATCGTCAGCCCCATCGACTGCGCTTTGGCCGCATCCAGATTGATCGCAAGCTGCGTCTTGGAATTGGCCTCATAGCCGCGGATGGCGGTTGCCTTGCCCGATTCCTGCGCTTTCTGGGCCACCTTGGCGGCCGTCTCGCGCAGCTTGTCGAGCCCCTCATTGCCTTGGTCGATCAGATACATCTCGAACCCGTCAGACGAGCCCATCCCGTGGATCGGCGGCGGTTGCAGGAAGAAGACCTGCCCGTAACGCCCCGAGCCGAAGAACATATTGGCTTTCATCGCGATGGAGGCTGCCGTGATGCCCTTGCGGTCTTCCAGATCCGACAGCTTGACGAACATCATCGCATTGTTCTGGCCGGACCCCGAGAAGCCGAAGCCGATCGCCGCAAACACGCTTTTGGTCGCGTCGGGGTAGTTCTGCTTCATGAAGTCGGTGATGGCCGTAACGCTTTGCTGGGTCTGCGCCCGCGTCGCGTTCTGCGGCAGCGAGATCGACGCCATCAGCACGCCTTGATCCTCGGTCGGTACGAAGCTCGAAGGCAGGCGGGAATAGACGCCATAAATGCCCACGCCAACCGCCACCACCACGACCAGCATCCGGAACGGACGGCGGATCAGGCGGATGACCGTGCCGGTATAGCCGGAATTGACGCGGTCCATGCCTTTGTTGAACTTGCGCGCGGGCCAGATCTTGGGCTTGTCATGCGAGGGTTTCAGCAGGCTTGCACACATGGCCGGCGTCAGGATCAGCGCCACCAGCAACGACAGCACCATTGCCGAAATGATGGTCACCGAGAACTGCCGGTAGATCACACCGGTCGAGCCGGACATGAAGGCCATCGGCAGGAATACCGAAGACAGCACCACCACGATCCCCACCAGCGCGGTCGAGATTTCCTTCATGGATTTCTCGGTCGCCTCGACAGGGCCCAGCTTTTCTTCTTCCATCACCCGTTCGACGTTTTCCACCACAACGATGGCGTCATCCACCAATAGCCCGATGGCCAGCACAAGGGCGAACATCGTCAATGTGTTGATCGACATCCCCGTGGCGGCAAGCACGGCGAATGTGCCCAGCAGAACCACCGGCACCGCGATACAGGGGATAATGGTCGCCCGCCAGCTTTGCAGAAAGACCATGATCACCACGAAGACCAGCACGATGGCCTCGAAGAGGGTGTGATAGATCTGGTGGATGGATTCCTGAATGAACGGGGTCGTGTCATAGGGATAGACCAGCGTCACGCCTTCGGGCAGCGACTTGGCCAGCTTGTCAAGCGCGGTATGGACGCGCTCGGAGGTCTCGACGGCATTGGCACCGTTTTGCAGGTTGACGCCGAAACCTGTGGCGTTCTTGCCGTTATACTGGCCCAGCACCGAGTAATCGTCATCGGCCAGCTCGACCGTAGCGACATCGCCCAGATAGACCGAAGAGCCGTCATCATTGGTTTTCAGCAGGATCTTGCGGAAATCATCCACCGTCGAAAGCTGGCTTTGGGCCTTCAGCGAGATGGTGACTTCCTGCCCGTTCTTGCTTGGCAGATCGCCCAGCGACCCGACCGTGACATTGGTGTTCTGTTCCGAAACGGCATCGGTGACATCCGAAGGGGTCAGCGAGTATTTGTAAAGCTTTGCCGGATCGAGCCAGATGCGCATGGCATATTCCGACCCGAAGACCTGAATCGAGCCGACGCCTTCCAGACGCTGGACGGTATCTTCCATCTGGTTGGAGAAGAGATCCCCCAATTCGACATTGCTGCGCTTGTTATCGTCGGAGACAAGCGCGCCCACCAGCAGGATCGAACTGGTGGAGCGGGTGACCGAGACCCCCGTCTGGGTCACGGCTGTGGGCAGGGAACTCTCGACCAGCTGTAACTTGTTCTGCACCTGCACCTGCGCCATATCGGCGTCGGTGCTGGAGTTGAAGACAAGCGAGATCTGCGAACTGCCCTGCGAGGAGTTCGAGGTCATGTAAAGCAGACCATCCAGCCCCGTCATGCCGTCCTCGATGACGGATGTCACCGAATTGGCCACGATCTGGGCGGAGGCTCCGGTATAGGTGGCCTGAATCCGCACCGTGGTCGGCGAGACTTCGGGATATTGCGAAATCGCAAGCGAGTTCAGCCCGAAGACACCCGCGATCATCAGGACAATCGCAAGCACCCAAGCAAAGACGGGCCGGTGAATGAAGAACTGTGCCATCGGATCAGTCCGCCGTTGCTGCGCTCTCGGCGCTGTCCTGAGAGGCGGCGTCGGTGGCGACATCCTGCGTGGTGCCGTCGTCGGCAATCTTCACCTGCACGGCCTTCACTGTGGCACCGTCCTGCAGGGTTTTCTGCCCGTCCACGATCACTTTCACCCCGTCCTCAAGGCCGGAGGTCACAATCCACGCGGTATCGGTGCTGCCTTCGGTCGGCACGCTGACCTGTTTGGCCTTGCCGTCCGCATCGACCACGAAGAAGCTCAGATTGCCATTGGTATCATGCTCGCCTGCGCGCTGGGGCACCAGAAAGGCCTTGAGCGAGCCGAGCTGCACATTCCCGCGCAGGAACATGCCCGGCAGGATGATATGGTCGGGATTGTCGAAGCGGAAGCGCACCGTGACCGAACCGGTGGTGGTGGACACCGTCGGAGACGGGGTGACCAGCTCGCCAGTCGCTTTATAGGTCTCGCCGTTTTCAAGCACCAGATTGGCCTGCAACTTGTCGGAAAGCTGCAATTCGCCATTCTTGACCTTGGAGCGGAGCGACAGGATATCGGCGGCAGGTTCCAGCAATTCGACATCGATCGGATCAAGCGTCGTGACCGTGGTCAGGGCGGTGTCCTGCCCCGAGGTCACAAGGTCGCCGGTCGAGACATCGGCCACATCCACCACCCCGTCAATCGGCGAACGGATCGTGGTCCAGCCAAGCTCGATCTTGGCATATTTCAGCGCCGCTTGCGCCGATTGCAGCGTCGCTTTTGCCGATGCCAGATCCGAGCGGGCGGTTTCCACATCGGCTGCGGTATAGCCCGACCCCTCAAGCTTGGCAGCACGGTCATAGGCGGCCTGTTTGACAGGCAGATCGGCTTCGGCTTCGGCCACTGTCGCCTCATCCGCCTCGACCGTGGCCTGATAGCTGGCATCGTCCAGCTGGAACAGCGGATCGCCGGTTTTCACCTCTGCCCCGGGTTTATAGAGCTTTTGCATGATCACCCCGTCCACGCGCGGACGGATATCGGCCTGTTCAAAGGCCACGGCGCGGCCCGGAAGCTCGATGGTCTGCGGAACGTCGCTTGGATGCAGCACGACATACCCGACTTCGGCATTCGGCTGTTGGTAGGCCTGTGCAAAGGCGATCCCTGTGGTGCCCAGCCCCATCGCCGGTGCAAGGAAGGCCGCCACCAGAGGCATGCGTAATTTTGTGTTCATCATATCCGCTCGTTTCTATCGTTCCGCTGTCACTCGCTCTTGACGATGGCCTGGCGACGAAGTCTATGGTCAATTCTTGCAGAGTGTGCAAAATTTGCCGAAAGTGTAAATATCTGGCGCGATAACGAGCGCTTGATTTTCGAAAATATTTCGGCCCGATGCACGTAAAAACAGCAAGGGTCAGGTGTTCTGATACGCGGCCAAGGCTTCCTATAAAGCGGGATGTGCCGACTTGCTCAGGGGAGTGGCATGAGTGATTTGAGATCGCGCCGTAAGGCGGAAATGGCGCAGGTGATTCAGCAGGCGACGATCGATCTCTCGCGGGATTACGGCTTTGACGCCATTACGACCGAAATGATCAGCCAGCAGGCGGGAATCAGTGCGCGGACGTTTTTCAACTACTACGCCAACAAGGAAGCCGCGCTTTTCGGGCAGGTTCCGTTTCTGACGGACGAGATCTGCCGCACACTTGTTCCGGGCAGCGGGGTTTTGGCGGACGATCTCTACCAGCTTTTGCGGGCCATGATGATGCGGGCGGTGCCGCGCAAGGCCGAACTGGCGATCATCGTCCCTGCCTTGCAGACGCAGCCGAAGGTGCTGAAGGTCTATATGGCCGAGCGGGCTGCCATGAGCGAGAGGCTGGCCCAGATGCTGGAGGACCGCCTGCCCGAATCCACCCAGCTTTTCCGCGCGGTGCTTGCGGAGATGCTGATGAGCGCCTCCTGGAACGGGATCATGGCGTGGCTGGAAAACAGGGTCACATCCGACATGGCCCTGGAACAGGGCTGGCGCGCCATCTGTGAAATCGCCCAGCTGTTTGTCGGCCCCGAGGCCCCGGGTCCGTCCTCCCCCTGATGCGCCCCTCGGGGCTGTTCTTCGGGCCAAAGGGGGCGCGGGCCATGACTGCCCCTGCCAGAGGTCGGGACGGCAGGTCGGGCTGTCCGGTGCCCGACCCAAGATGCAACCGGTCCTAGAACCTGTTTGCGGGGATCTTGAAATAGCGATGCCCGTCGGCTTCCGGCTCGGGCAGGCGACCGCCACGCAGATTGACCTGAAGGGCATGCAGCATCTGCTTGGGCAGGCTCAGCGTGGCATCCCGTTTTTCACGCAATGCGATATATTCCGCACGGCTGCGTCCGCCGCCAACATGGATATTCTCGGCTTTCTGCTGCGCCACGGTGCTTTCCCATGCCGGTTCCTCGCGGGTTTTGGTGCCGTAATCATGGCCCACAAAGATCCGCGTCTCGTCGGGCAGGGCAAGGATGGCCTGCAGGCTGTCCCATAGCTCTGCCGCCGAACCGCCGGGAAAATCCGCGCGCGAGGTGCCTGCATCGGGCTGCATGAACGTGTCATGCACGAAGGCCGCATCACCGATCACATAGGTGATCGAGCCAAGCGTGTGGCCGGGCGAGAGCATCACCTTGACCGGCAGCCGGCCCAGCGTGAATTCCTCGCCATCGGCCAGAAGCCTGTCATACAGCGTGGCAGGGTCCAGCGTCTGGGGCGGGAGGTGATAGATTTCGGTCCAGATTTTCGCGATATCGGTGCATTTCTCGCCGATCCAATGCGGGCAACCGGTGCGTTCGGCCAGCAGGCGGCCTGCGGTGAGGTGGTCGGCATGGGGGTGCGTGTCAAGGATCAGCTTCAGATCGGCCTCATGGTCCCTGACCAGCGCCAGTGCATGATCCGCCGATTCTGTGCCGCTGCGCGCGGCGGTGACATCGAATTCCTGCACCACATCAATCAGGGCGCTGGCACGGGTGTCAGGGTCGATCACCAGATACTGGCACGATCCTGAAACCGGTTCGTAAAATCCGACCACGACCGGCGAGCCGGACCCACGGGAGGGGCTGATTTTGGTAAGCATGACAGATCTCCTTTCCAGCCGGATCACAACGCGGTCCAGCTTTTCCATAACATATAGGCCGCGACGACAAAAATCAGGCCCGCAAAGACGGTGGTCAGGGTGCCTTTGCCCGAAAGTTTCCGCGCAAGGCCCGTGCCGGCGATCCCGCCCAGAAACCCGCCTGCGATGAAGGTCGCGGCGATCCCCCATGCCACCAGCCCCGAAAACGCGTAATTCAGCGCGGTGGTCAGGCCGAAAGCGGTCACGGCCACAAGGCTTGTGCCCACGGCATTGAGGGTGGGCATTCTGGTCGAGGCCATCAACCCGGGCACGATCAGAAACCCGCCTCCAATCCCGAACACCCCTGAAAAGGCCCCCGTTCCAAAGCCGAAACCGGCGACTTTGCCTGCATTCTCGCGGCCGCATTGCGCCCCCGGAATGCCCTCGGCATGGCGGTTTTTCAGCATCAACACTCCCACGACCACCATGACCAGCGCGAACAGGAACAGCAGGTGCTGGCCGTTGATGGCCTTGCCCAGCGTCGATCCGCCGAAAGCCCCGATGATCCCCGCACCGGCATAGATCGCCCCGCAGCGCCATTTGACGGTATGGGCGCGGGCATGCAGCGCCAGATTGCTGGCGGCATTCACGGCCACCGCAAGCGCCGAGGTGCCGATGGCGACATGCGGGCTGGCCACCCCCACCACATAGACCATCAACGGCACCGCCAGAATGGAGCCGCCGCCGCCCACGAGGCCTAACGTCAGCCCGACCAGCCCGCCCGAAAGCGCGCCAAGAGAGTAGTGCAGGGTGTCATACATCGGGTCGGTCCTTTATTCGGGTAGGCAGATCTGGCCACGCAGCGCGAGGCGGAGGGTGTTCCACAGCAGGAGGATCACGGTCAGGCTCAGCAGGGCCAGACCCGCATGGCCCAAGCTCTGGTGGAAGACCGATCCCGTCATGGCCGCAAAGCGGAAACTCGCCGTGGTCAGCGCCGCCAGCGGGAAAGACAGCGCCCAGAACGAGATCGAGAAGGGCAGGCGCAGCAGGCCCGGCAGTTGGAACAGCACGAGCGCCGCGAAGAGATAGGCGACATTCAGCAAGATCCGCGCCAGCGCATCGGGGTTGGGGCCGGTCAGCAGCAGCCACGACAGGAAGGCCATCGCGGGCGGCGCGATCAGGATCACCAATGTGGGGCGCAGCTTGCCCGGCAAGGGCGCATGGAAAATCAGCCGGTTGATGACCAAGGTGGTGAGGATGATCCAGAAGGTCAGCCCTGCGGCAAAGAAATACCAGCTGGCTTCGATATGGCCCAGCGGCACCCCTGCCAGCGGCACCACCAGATTGCCCACCGCCGGAATGAACCACGCCGGTGACAGGCTTTCGGGACCGAAGGGACGCGCCGAGATCCAAGCCGAGATGATCACCAGCGTCAGGCCGAATTGCGCCGCAGCCCCCAGCATCCACAGGATATTGGCCAGGCTCGGGGCATATTCCAGCACCAGACGCGCCAATAGCAGGCCCGAAATGGCGATGGCCGGAAAGAATGCCAGCCGCACGGGGTGGTTCCATTCGGCTTTCAACGCCTGTGGCTGGCGCAGGGCCTTGGCCACAAACAGCGTGGCCAGAAGCCCGAAGACAGCGCAGGCCAGCCCGAAGACCATATGCGACGCCATCATCGCTCCGGCCGAACGCAGCGCCAGCGCATAGCCCATAAGCCCCATCGTCATGCCGAACAGGCTGACCGGAAAATGTGCCAGCCAGCCGGAGCTTTCGGGGGGGAGTGCGGCGGGGCCCGCCGACGGGGTCTGCGCGGCCCCCAGCGAGGAGGCGGGGGAGGGGGCTGCAAACCGGACAGGATGATCAGGGCGCATGGAAGGGCTCCTTGGGCGCGGCGCACGCGGCGGGGTCGTGAGGGTGGCTCGGGGTCCGGCATAAGACCCTTTGCGGGGCCACGACGGTGACATTGTCACGCGCGGCCCTCACGGGGGCGTGAGATGTCACCCTTGCGGATGGCGGGCCACACGGATCGCCTCGGTCAGGGCGGCTTTGTCCAGCGCGCCGGGATAGATCATGCGCCCCGCTACAAAACCCGGTGTGCCGAACAAACCCAAACCGCTGGCCTGCCGGTCATTGCGCGCCAGTACGGCGTCGATCTTCTGGCGGGCGCTCTGATAGCCCGCCTGCGCCTTCGGCACGGAAACGCCCGCCGCGTTCAGGGTTTTGTCGACCTGTGCATCGCTCAACCGTCCTTTGGTGGCCATCAGGGCTTCAAGGGCGGTGGCATAGGCGCCGTTTTCCTGCGCGCCCAGCACCAGCCGTGCAGCCCGCAGCGAGACCGGCCCGAAGACCGGCCAGTCCTTCATGACAACCCGCAAACCGCGATCTTCGGCCATCACCTCTTCCAGAACGGGGTGGTTCTTTTTACAGAAGGGGCATTGGTAATCGAAAAACTCCACCAGAGTGACATCGCCCTGCGGGTTGCCCAAAGCGGGGGCATCGGGGTCGTGGAAGACCATCTGCGGGTCAAGCGCCCCTGTCCCGGCTTCGGCCTTGGCGGCGGCGGGCAGGACCATTGCGGCCCCTGACAGGATCAGGAAATTTCGACGGTCGATCATAGGGCGGCTCCTTTGCTGGGGATCGGATCTTGGGGATGGTGCGGCAGGGGCGTGCCGGGCGGGACGGTGCCCTTGCCGCTTTCGGCCTGCGAGAGCACCACGACATGGGTGCCCGATTTGACCCGTGCGGCCAGATCGACGATGTCTTGGTTCCAAAGCCGGATGCAGCCCGCCGAGGTCGCCTCGCCAATGCTCCACGGCTGCATGGTGCCGTGGATGCGGTAGAAGGTGTCGCGATTGCCCTTGTGCAGATAGAGCGCCCGCGCCCCGAGCGGGTTTTCCAGCCCGCCCTCCAGCCCGTCTTTGACCGGCCCGTAAAGCTGGGGGTCATCGTTGATCATGTTCTGGGTGGGCCGCCAGCTGGGCCAGTCGCGCTGATAGGGGATATGCGCCTCACCGGTGAAACCGCGCCCTTCCTCGCCCACGGCCACGGTATAACGCAGGGCGCGGTTGTTCTTTTGCACGAAGTAAAGTTTGCGCGCCCACGGGTCGACGATGATCGTGCCGGGCGCCTCCTCCGTCCAGTAATCGACCTCCTGACGGGCTTTCTCGGCGGAAAGATATTTCGGGTCCACCGCAGGGATGACGCGCGTGCCATCCTGCTCGGCCCCGTATTTCGCAAGGACATCGGCAGGCACCGCAGGGGCGGGCGGTGTGGCGGAGGGGTCCGGTCTGGGCGCACAAGCGGCCAGAAAGGCGATACAGATCAGGGCAAGCCCTGTAGGGGATCGGGTCATCTTGGGATCTTTCATTTGAAAAAGGGGGGCATCAGGCGCAGGCCTGTGCCGTTGGGGCCCGGGCGGGGGCCACTAGGAGGGATGCGCCGCGAGTGCGCTGTGCAGTTGGTCTGCGGTGATCTCGCCCAGCAGCCGTGTCTCGCCCTCGGGGGTGACAAAAATCATGGTCGGCGGGCCGATCACCGCAAGCTGCGTCATCAGGGCCTGACGGTTCTGGTCAAGGTGGCTGACATCCACGACCAGCCGCTGCCAGTTCTGCAGGGCGTGACGAATGGCTGGGTCGGTCAGAACCTTGCGGTCGATGGTCCGGCAGGATGTGCACCAGTCGGCGGTGACATAGATCAGCGTCGGAAGACGGGTCTGCCGGGCGTGGGCCAGCGCGGCGTCCAATGCCTCCGGCGTGCCAATCGCCTGAAACGCCGCCGCCGCGTCTTCGGTCAAGGGCCTTACGGTCCGGCCCTGTAGCGCGGCCAGCGGTTGCAGGGGGTCCGTGCCGCCCAGTGCGGCCCCGACCCCCTGCAGCGCACCGCCGCAAAGGGCGATGGCCGCCAGCGCATTGCCCATGCCGGCGCCGCGGCCCAGCAGGCTGCCGCCAAGGCCCAGCAGAAGCACCGCCCAAAGCGCAAGCGTCAGTGGGCCGGGCAGGATGCGCCCCAGCAACCAGATCGCGAGGGCCAGAAACAGCAGCCCCATCGCGCGGTTGACCAGCCCCGTCCACGGGCCCATTCTCGGCAGGATACTGGCCCCGAACAGCCCGACGGCCAGAAGCGGCATGCCTTGCCCGAGCCCCAGCGCAAAGAGCGCCCCCATGCCAAGCACGACATCCCCGCTTTGCGCGATATAGAGCAGGGCTCCCGCCAAAGGGGCGGTGACACAGGGGCCGATGATCAGGGCCGACGAGAACCCCAGCAGGGCCGCGCGGGCCGAAGATCCCGGTCGTGGCGCGATCTGCCCGACCCGTGCGGCCAGTGCCTGCGGCATTTGCATGGTGAACAGACCGAAGCTGCCCAAGCCCAGCAACACAAAGACCCCCGCCATCAGCCCGACCGCCAGCGGTTGTTGGAGCAGGATCTGCAGATTGGCCCCCGAAACGGCCGCCACGGCGCCGATCAGCGCAAAGGCCAGTGCCATTGCCAGCACATAGACCGTGGCAAGGCCCAATCCGCGCCGCGGCGTGATACCCTGTATGCGGGTGCCGATCATGGCTGCGACAATCGGCACCATCGGCAGCACGCAGGGGGTAAAGGCCAAAGCCAGCCCGAAGCCGAAAAACGCGACCACCACCCAGAGCGCGCCGCCCGACTGCCCCAAAGAGGCCACCAGCCCCGAGGCTTCTTTCGCCGGAATGCCTGTCTGCGCAGTGTCTGCCAATGCAGGGTCTGTGGGCGGAAGGACTGCCTGCGGGGCTTCTGTTTGGAGCGGCCCTGTCGGGGGGAAGGCAGAGGCTGCGGGCGGAACCACCTGACGCGCCTGCGGCGGATAGCACAGCCCTGCTTCCTCGCAGCCCTGCCAACTGAGGGTTGCGGTATGATTGACAGGGGCGAAAACGACGCGGGCATGGTTCTGCCAGATCTCGACCTGCCCGAAATTCGGGTCCTGCTTGCTTTGGGTCGGGCTGGCCTCCACCCGAGGCGCATCAGGGCTTAGCGTCAGCCTGTCCTCATAAAGGTAATAGCCTTTGGCGATGTCCATCGTGACAATCAGCCTGTCCCCCTGCCAGCGGGTTTGCACCCCGAACGCCTGATCGGGGGGCAGGGGCTGGGCGCGCGGGGTCAGGCTGTGCCGCAGATCCGGCTGGGCAGAAGCGGCGGTGCCAAGTGCGACAGTCAGCGTCAGGGCAATGGCCAGAAGGGACGGAGTGTGTTTCATAAGGGGCAGACAGGAAATCCACCTTAAGTCAGTCTTAAGGTTGGTGCCGCCCCTAACGCCAAAGGAGACATCATGCGCTTACTTGTGGTTGAAGATGATCATGTGCTGGCCGACGGGCTTGTGGCAGGGCTGAGGATCGCGGGGTTTGCGGTGGATCAGGTCGCCACGCTGGAGGATGCGCGCCATGCGCTGGCCGGCATTGCCTATGCCGCGCTCGTGCTGGATCTGATGCTGCCGGACGGTAGCGGGCTGGATCTGGTGGCCGAACAGCGCAGGCGGCACAATCAGGTGCCGATCCTGCTATTGACCGCCCGCGATCAGGTGGCCGACCGCGTGGCAGGGCTGGATTGCGGGGCGGATGACTATCTGGGCAAACCTTTCGAGCTTGACGAACTGGCCGCGCGGTTGCGTGCGCTGATGCGCCGCTCGGACGGGCGGGCCGAAGCGCAACTGCAGGTGCAGGGGCTCTGTCTCTTTCCGGCCGAGCGGCGTGCGGTCTATCTGGACCGCGAGCTGTCCCTGTCGCGGCGCGAATATGCGGTCTTGCTGGCGCTGGCCGAACGCCCCGGGCGGGTGCTGGCGAAATCCGATCTGGAGGACCGGCTTTATGGTTGGGGGGAAGAGATCGAGAGCAACGCAGTCGAGGTGCATATCCATCATCTGCGCGCCAAGCTCGGGCGCGGGTTCATCGAAACCCTGCGCGGCATCGGTTACCGTATCCGCCCAGAGGAGGGCCGGTCATGTCGATAAAGCTCCGGTTGTTCCTGATCCTTACGGCCTCGACGCTGATCGTCTGGTTCTCGGCGGTGGTCTGGATCGAACATGTCACCCGTGCGCAGGTGGAAAAGGTGCTGGACGCGCGGTTGATGGAAGCGGCGCGGATGGTGGCCTCTTTGGTCGAGAGCAGCGATATGCGCAGGGGTGACAGCGCTCAGGCGCCGCCAGCACTGTCGAGGGGGGCACAGGCGACGGGGGGACAGGCGGCGGGGGCACTCCTGACGGGAGCGGGGTATACGCAGCAGCAATTCTGCCAGATCTGGTCGCTGAGCGGGCAGATGATCGGACGTTCGGAAGATGCGCCGGACGGGCGGCTTCTGTCCTTTGACCAGACCGGCTTTCACGATGTGACCAGTCAGGGCAAGGCGTTGCGGGTCTATGCGATCGTCAATCCCGATCTGCGGGTGCAGGTGACGGTGGGCGATAGCCTCGAGATGCGGGACCGGCTGGTGCATGGCGTGGTGGAAGGTCTGGCCCTGCCTGCCTTGGTTGTGCTGCCCCTGATGGGCGGGCTGATCTGGTGGTCGACAGGGCGTGGGCTAAAACCGCTGGAACGTCTGGCCAAGGCGCTGGGGCACCGTCATATCGATGATGCGGGCCAGATCCCGCAGCAACCCGCCACGCCGCGCGAAATCCGTCCGGTGATTGCCGCGCTGAACGATCTTCTGGCACGGCTCCATCGGGCGCGACGGCGCGAGAAGGATTTTGTCAGCTATGCCGCGCATGAGATGAAGACCCCCTTGGCGGGGCTGAAGATGCAGGCCTATGTCGCGCGCCATGCCCCTGACGAGGCCGCGCGGCTTCATGCTCTGCAGGCGATCGAGTATTCGGTGACCCGCACGGACCGGATGGTGCGGCAACTTCTGGATCTCGCGCAGATCGAGAACCGCCCGCTGGAACCCGCAGCACTGGATCTGGCGGCACTGGCGCGCGAGCAGATGATCTCGCTGACCGATATGGCGGATGCGAAAGGGGTGGGCTATGCCTTGGAGGCGCCCGAGCGGCCGATGATCCGCAGCGATGCTGTCCTGCTGGGGCTGGCCATCCGCAATCTGGTGGAAAACGCGATTCATGCCACAGCCGCCGGGGGGCAGATCGGCGTGGAGGTCTGCTTGCGGCCCGAGGGGGTTGAACTGGCCGTCTATGATGGCGGGCCGGGGCTGCCGCCGGAGCTGGCCGGAAGGATTGGCGAGAAATTCCTGCGCCCGTCCTCTGCTGGCAGATTGGGCAGCGGGCTGGGGCTGGCCATCACATCGGATGCTCTCGCGCTTCTGGGCTGTCGTCTGGTCTGCGCGCAGACGGCGCGGGGCCATAAGATGAGCTTCCTGCTGCCGCCCGCCCACTCCGGCGTCGGCCTCTGACCTCGGGTTTTGATCTCAGGCTCTGGATGTGGCGCGGGCGGCAAGGACCATGCCGCAGAATACCAGTGCCAACCCTGTCAGGAACAGAAGTGACAGCCGGTTTGCCAGCAGCAGCACCGACGCCGCAATGCCGATCAGCGGCACACCCAGCGTGACATTCGACATGGCGAATGCCGAGATGCGGCGGCCATAATCTGCCGCGATCACAAAGCACAAAGAGGTGGCAACAGGGCCGATAAAGACCAGCATCCCGACCAGAGACAGGCTCCAGCGGATCTGGCGGGGCGGGCCCTCAAGCCAGAAGGCCCCAAGACCAAGGCAGAGCGCCGCCAGCGCCATCTGCCACGGCGCAAGGGCCAGCGGGCTGCTGTGCCAGCGGTGACGGCGGATATGCACGATGACCCCCGACCAGCAGATCGCCCCGATCAGCAGGAAGCCCGCCCCCATGAAGGCATCGGGCTGCGTCCAGTCGGTTTCCAGCGGCGAACAGACCAGCGCGATGCCCGAAAGGCCAAGCCCCAAAGCGACAAGCTGGGCGCGGCTCGGGCGCTGGCGCAACATCACAGCGCCCAGAAACACGGTCCAGAGCGGGGTGGTATAGGCCAGCAGCACCGCATGGCTGGTATCGGTCACCGTCATGGCGATCATCCCGAGACCGGTGAACACGGTCATCTGCAACAGGGCGATGCTGAGCACGATCGGCAGGTCGGCGCGTTTGGGCCATGTGATCGCGCCCCGCACGGCCTGCACCGCAAACAGGCATAGGGCGGCAGAGCCGAAGCGGAATGTCGCCAGCCAGAGCGGCGGGATCTCTTGCAATGCCATCTGGGTCGCGGGCCAGCTGAGCCCCCAAAGCAGCACCATCATCCCCAGAGCGCCCCCTGTGCGCGACAGATCGGAGGGTGGAAACAGGCGAAGGGCTGGGGAACTGAGCATGGGATATCCGGCGTGACTGGTTCGGCCCATCTTTTCGTATCATCGCGGGTGAAGCTGTTCTTTCTTGCTGCGGAATGGCGGTTTATAGGTATATCTCACCGCTTATCTGCCAATGAGGGAAAAATTGAACCGCAAGCCCGAAGATCTGGATATGGCCAGCCTGCGCATTCTCGAGGCGCTGCAACAGAATGCGGAACTCAGCACGGCCGAGTTGGCCGCCCATGCACATCTGTCTGCCTCGCCCTGCTGGCGGCGGGTGGCCGATATGCGCGAGAAAGGGGTGATCCGTGGGTCGGTCGCATTGGTTGATCCGGTGAGCCTTGGCTTGCTGGTCAATGTGTTCGTGCATGTGACGCTGGAAAAGCAGGAGAAAAAGACGCTCAAGACCTTTACCGATGCCATCCGGAACCGGCCCGAGATCATGGAATGCTATCTGATGACCGGTTCCGAGGATTTCATGCTGCGCGTCGTGGTCGAGGATCTGTTGCGCTATCAGGATCTGGTGATGAATTTTCTTACCCAGATCCCCGGTGTGGCCAATATCCGCTCCAGCTTCGCGCTGGATCAGGTGAAATACACCACCGCGCTACCGACCAATCACCTGAAGACCTGAGCGTTATTGTGCAGCCAGTTGCGGCTCTGGTTCCGGTTGGGGGCGGCGCACCCATGCCGAATAGTCGCCGCCCTCCGGCAGGGCACGGGCACGGGCGCTGATCTCGGCACTGGCGCGGCGGGCCTGCATCGAAGGGGCGGGGTCCAGCACGCCCAGACGGTCGAGATATTCGGGCAGGCGTCCCGAGAAAATCAGATCGCTGCCCAACGGCAGGTCGGCATCCAGCGTCTTGGCCAGCCGGTAGACGGTTGTCGTGCAGTTTGCGGTGATCGTATTGTAGAAGGCAGGCTTTTCCTCAAGCTGTTGCGCCAGGTCGATATAGGACAGGAACAGCGTGCGGCGTTGTGCAGCGGTCAGGTTCACAGGATAGAGGCTGACCGTTTCCTGCCGGTAATTCGTGCGCAGCTTGACGATATCCTCTTCGGTGGCGGCAATCAGCACCATTTCGAACTGCCGGAAGAACCCGCCCAGCTCATTGAAACTTTCACCGGCCTCGCGGCGGATTTCGACAGAGAAGGCGACCTCGCGCCCGTCGGCAAAGCCGAAACTGACGATGAGATGGGCGATATCGGGATTGTCCCAGACCGATGTCAGCATATCCACCCGTTCAAGCTGGGTCAGGTCATATTCCTGCGTGATCCAGCGCGGTGTCGCGGTGTCGCGGGTTTTCCAGTCGAAATCGCGGATATTGGCCAGTTGGACCAGATCGCCGTCGCGGCGGGCGATCACCCCGCGCGATACCTCCGGAGCCCAGTCGCGGTCCTGACGGGGCAGGATCGTGCTATACCATCCGGCCATGATGCAGGCCGCGGCCAGAAAACCGGCATAGGCCCAGCGTTTGCGCCATAGGCGCAGCCCCCAGAGACCGCAGGCGGCCCCGCCCAGAAGACAGAGCGCGGCCACCCGCAGCGGTCCGTCCAGATGGAACCAAAGGGCGCAGGCGCTCCAGCCGGTGGCAGCCAGAAGAACAAGGCTGAAACAGATGATACGAAAGGTTTTGAGAAAGAAGATCATGGGAACCACCATCGGCTGGAGCAAGCCACCAGCCCGTTGACGGGCCGGCAGCTATCGGGATCAATCGTGTTGCGAGCTTTCGGACAGCAGGCGCTCGGTGCGGGCATCCTCGAGCTTGTTATAGATCCGGTCGGCTTCTTCCTTGTCGCGCAGGGCTTTGGTGATCGAGGCGGTCGAATAGACCAGCATGATGGCCGCCATGCTATAGAACCCTTTCGCGGCAAAGCTGGCCTCAAGGGAGTAAATCCCGCCAGCCATCATGATCGCGGCCAGAGCGAAGTTGAAATAGGTGAAGTAGTTCCAGGCTTTCGAAGCATGCGGGATGTAATTGTTCATGGGTCTGTTCCTTCGGGAATAAGGGTTATTGGGCTTTGGCTTTCAGGCGGTCAAGGACCGCCGAGGCCGAGGATTTCTGGGCAGGGCCACAGCCTGCGGCGGCCAGCCTGTCGCGGGTGCTTTCGGCCTCGTTGGGCAGCGACAGCGCGGCAAGGGCGGTTTCGGTGCTTTCGGTCAGGGACTGGCGGTCCTGCAGACGCTTCAGCGTCGCTTCGGCTTCGGCGATCGAGGAGACCACACCGGCAGGGGCCGCGCCACGCAGGCGTTGGGTGCGGTCGGTGGCCTCGGCCAGTTGCTTGCCGCGTTGCAGGGCGCGCAGGCGCTGTTCCGCAAGCGACATCTCTTCCCGCAATTTCCGGATCTGCGCGGTATAGGTCGCAATCGCCTGCTGGCTGACGGCGCGCTCCTCTTCAAGCTGGGCAATCACCTCGGCGGCCTCTTGCGCCAGATCCAGCTTGTCTTGGGCCAAAGCCGCACAGGCACGGGTTTCCAGATCGGCCAGTTGCGCTTCGATCCGTTCGGCATTCGTTTTCTCGCGCTCGGCATAGGCCATCGTCACCGCCACAGAGCGCTTGGCGGCCTCCAGCCCCTGGGTCGCATCGCGCAACTGCTGGCGCAGGATGGACATGGCATTGGCATCGCTCAGGGCTTCGGCCGCATCATGGCTGCGGGCGCGAACGAGCGTACTGATAAATTTGAACATCGAAGACCTCGTTTCTTTCTTATCTGACGCGGGGTGCGCCGTGGGGCGCGTTGACTTGCATTCGTTTTTCGTTATGAACGCTGTTCATGAGGACCATTTACGAGAGTCGTGAACGATGTTCAAGCCCTTTTGTGAACGTTGTTCAAAAAAATTCGAGGACCTATGAACAAAGACGCAAAACGTGAAGATCTGAAGCAGCGCCTGATCACAGCCGCCGAAGACCAGATCAGGGAGCATGGTCTGGGCGGGCTGAAGGCTCGGGCCGTAACCGCACAGGCGGGATGTGCTTTGGGGGCGCTATATAATGCGGTGGAAGATCTCGACATGCTCGTGCTGCACGTCAACTCCAAGACGCTGGCGCGTCTGGGGCAGGAGCTTGCGCAGGCGGTGCGGCCCGATATGACGGCCAAAGCGGCTCTTCTGGCTCTGGCGCATGCCTATGTGGCCTTTGCCACGCAGAATGAACGGCTGTGGATTGCGCTGTTCGAGCATCGTCTGCCCGAGGGGCGCGACATCCCCGACTGGCACAAACAGGACCACGAGCAGTTGATCGCGCAGATCAACGGCCCGCTGTCGCAACTGGTGCCGGGACTGAGCGGCGATCAGCTCTCCATGCGTGGGCGCACCCTTTTTGCAGCAGTGCAGGGGGTGGTGCATCTGTCGTTCAAGGGGCGGTTCGTCGGCGTCCCGCGCGAGCATCTGCAATCCGAAGTGGCGGCTTTGGTGACCGCGCTGGTCGGGTAGGGCATCTTTCCGGCCCCTGCATTTTGTGGCCCTGCATCCTGTGCGCCCGTTCCGGCGGGCGCGCTTCTAGCCTGCTACATGGGTCAGCAGCAGCGAGCTTTCCGAGTTGATCACCCCGGGCACCTCGCGAATCGCACGTAGCACCTTGTCGAAGGACACAAGGGTATCGGTGCGGATATCCACCACCAGATCCCATGCCCCGTTGGTTGACCATACGGTGCTGACGCCGTTGATCCGCGAGAGCGTATGCACAACCTGCCGCGACATGCGGCCTTGCAGCTCGACCATCGTGATGGCGCGCACCCCGCCTTCCACATCCACATCGGTTTCAATGGTAAAACGGCGGATGCGCCCGCTGGCCTTGAGGCTGTCAAGCCGCGCCTTCACCGTGGTGCGCGACAATCCGGTGACCTGCGCAAGCTCGGTAACCGACATGCGTGCATTGTCGCGAAGGGCGGAGATCAGCGCGTGGTCGCTGGCCGAAATATCCGCCCCGAGGATGTCACCATTTTTTCGTAAACTCGTCATTATGCCCATCAGTATTTTCAAAATGATCAGATATACTTTCTATATGGTCAATTTAATTGTCAAATAAGATATTTTCCTGTGCATGATTTACAAAAGATTTGACGAAGAGGGGACGAGACAATGTCCAGAACCTGCGCCATCCTTGGCGCGCCGATTGAAACAGGCGCATCGCAGCGCGGTTGTCTGATGGGGCCTGCAAGCCTGCGGACTGCCGAAATCGATTCCGAGCTACGCGCGCTTGGTTGGGATGTGACGGATCTGGGCGATGTCACCATTGCGCCGGTCGCACCGCAGACCCATGCCAATCCGGCGCTGCACCATCTGGCCGAGACCTCGGCATGGATTACGGCCCTGCAGAAAGCGGCATTCGAAGCAGGCAAAGCCTGTGATGTCCCGATCTTTCTGGGCGGCGACCACTCGATGGCGGCAGGCACCGTGCCGGCTATGGCGCGTCGTGCCGCCGATGAAGGGCGTCCGCTGTTCGTGCTCTGGCTGGATGCGCATCCCGACATGCATACGCTGGCAACCACCGAAAGCGGCAACCTGCATGGGACGCCTGCGGCCTATTTCACGGCGCAGGAAGATTGCGAGGCCTATCCGGCTTTGGGCCATGCCGTTGATCCCGCCAATATCTGTATGATGGGGATCCGCTCTGTCGATCAGGCCGAGCGTGAGCGCATCAAGAAGATCGGTCTGGAAGTGCATGACATGCGCGCCATCGACGAAACCGGTGTGCTGCCGCCGCTGCAGGCCTTCCTTGAACGGGTGAAGGCGGCCAATGGTATGCTGCACCTGTCTTTCGATGTCGATTTCCTCGACCCGTCGATCGCACCGGCGGTCGGCACCACCGTGCCCGGTGGCGCCACCTTCCGCGAAGCGCATCTGATCATGGAAACGCTTTGCGACAGCGGGCTTGTGACCTCGCTCGATCTGGTCGAGCTGAACCCGTTCCTCGACGAACGCGGCCGGACGGCCGTGCTGCTATGTGATCTCACGGCGAGCCTGTTCGGCCGCCGCGTAATGGACCGTATGACAAGGAGTTTTGGCTGATGACACTCGCGCCTTCCGCATTGGCCTATGTGCCGTTCGTTTCCGTAGAAAATATGATGGGCCTCGTGAACCACATCGGAATCGAAGATTTTCTGAAAGAACTGGCCGTCTATATTGAAGAAGACTTCAAGCGCTGGCCGGAATTCGACAAGACCCCGCGCGTGGCATCGCATGTGCCCGGCGGTGTGATCGAACTGATGCCGACGGCAGACAAGTCGCTTTACGGCTTCAAATATGTCAACGGCCACCCCAAGAACACCAAAACCGGCCACCAGACCGTGACCGCATTCGGCGTTCTGTCGGAAGTCACGACGGGCTATCCGGTGCTGCTGACCGAAATGACGGTGCTGACCGCGCTGCGCACGGCAGCCACCTCGGCTCTGGTGGCAACCTATCTGGCCCCCAAAGACGCCTCGGTGATGGCAATGATCGGCAATGGCGCGCAATGCGAGTTCCAGGCGATGGCGTTCCGCGCGCTCTGCGGGATCAACACGCTGCGCCTGTATGACATCGATTCGAAAGCGACCGAAAAAGCGCAGCGCAACCTTGTGGCGCGCGGCTTCGAGGTGGTGACCTGCCGTTCGGCGCAGGAAGCTGTGGAAGGCGCGCATGTCATCACGACCTGCACCGCAGACAAACAATATGCCACGATCCTGACCGACAACATGGTCGGCGCGGGTCAGCATATCAACGCCATCGGCGGCGATTGCCCCGGCAAGACGGAACTGCATCGCGACATCCTGCTGCGGTCCGACATCTTTGTGGAATATCCCGAGCAAACGCGCATCGAGGGCGAGATCCAGGCCTTGGATGACGATTATCCGGTGACCGAGCTTTGGCAGGTCATGCGCGGCGAGATCCCCGGCCGTCGCGATGCGAAACAGCTGACGCTGTTCGATAGCGTGGGCTTTGCCATCGAGGATTTCTCGGCGCTGCGTTACGTGCGCGACAAGGTTGCGGGCACCGCGTTCTCCGAGCGCCTCGACATGCTGGCAGACCCCGATGATCCGCGCGATCTGTTCGGCATGGTCACGCGCGCCGAAGTGGCCCCCGCGAACTGAGCCTGCGCGCCCCGCACCCGCATCAGGGCGACATCCTGTACATGCGGTGAGGGGCGAAAGCGTTCACAACCTGCGTTGTCGCCTGAAATTTCCGGCTGCAACGCCCCGAAAAGGGCTGGAGGATTCCATCCTCGGGTCCTAAACCACAACAGCCCCGCAATAGGGGCGTCAGACAGGGGCCCGCCTTTCGGGCCTAGACAGGGAATTAGTCGATGATGCCAGACCTGCCCGAAGGGGCGCGCCTTCCCAAATTGTGGGAAGCGGTGTTCTCCTTGCTTTCGCTTACCGTCGGAATCGGTGTTTCAATCGTGCTCTACGGGCTCGACCCGCAAGTGCCCATGTTGCTGGGGGTCATTGCCGCCAGCCTGATCGGGGTGCGGGCAGGGTTCAAATGGCATGATATCGAACAGGGCATGGTCCGTGGCATCTCGAATGCCCTGCCCGCAATCATGATTTTGCTGGTCGTGGGGATCTTGATCGGCGTCTGGATCCTTGCCGGTGTGGTGCCGACGCTGATCTATTACGGGCTGACGGTGCTGTCGCCCAGCGTCTTCCTGCCCGCGACACTGGTGATCTGCTCGATCTCGTCACTGGCCACCGGTTCCAGCTGGGGCACGGCAGGGACCATCGGCGTGGCACTGATGGGGGTCGGGGCCGGTCTGGGCTTCCCGCTGCCCATCGTTGCAGGGGCCGTCCTGTCGGGGGCCTATTTCGGGGACAAGATGTCGCCGCTGTCCGATACCACCAATCTGGCTCCGGCGATGGCGGGCACCGACCTGTTCACCCATATCCGCCATATGACCTACACCACCGGCGTCACCATCACCCTGACGCTGCTGATCGAGATCGGTCTGGGCCTGCATTACAGCGCGACCGCCGTCGACCTGACCCGTATCCAGACCATTCTCAGCACGCTTGAACAGAACTTCACCATCTCGCCGATCCTGCTTCTGCCGCCGGTGCTGGTGATGCTGGTCAGCTATCGCAAACTGCCCGCCATTCCGGGGATTACGGTCGGGATTCTGGCCGGTGCCCTGTGCGGTGTCATTTTCCAAGGCGCGGATTTCGCGCATCTGATGACGGTCTCGTTCAACGGGTTCAGCGCAAGCACGGGGGTCGAGGATGTTGACAGCCTTCTCTCGCGCGGCGGGATGCAAAGCATGCTGTATACCGTGTCGATCATCCTCGTTGCGATGATGTTTGGCGGCGTGATGGAACGTACCGGCCAGATCCGTGTCGTGGCGTTGCATGTCCTGTCGCGGGCGAAATCGACCGGTTCGCTGATCCTGTCCACCGTTTTGACCGCAGTCGGCGCCAATCTGGTGCTCTGTGACCAGTATATGTCGATCGTGATCAGTGGCCGCAGCTATGCCGATGCCTACCGTGCCCGTGGGCTGGCACCGCAGAACCTGTCGCGCGCCATCGAGGATAGCGGCACGGTTACCTCGGTTCTGGTGCCGTGGAACTCCTGCGGGGCCTATCAGGCGACCACGCTGGGCGTTGCGACGCTGGCCTATCTGCCCTTCACCTTCTTCTGCTGGCTCTCGCCGCTGGTGACGGTGCTGTTTGGCTATATGGGCTGGACCATCACCCCGCTTGCCAAGGACGAGGCCGAGCCCGTTGCCGCCGAGGGCGCCGAGCCCGTGGCCGAGGAAGCCTGAGCAAGCCACGATCCGGTCAAACGGACGCAGAACAGGCGGGGATCTCCCCGCCTGTTCTCATTTGGGTTACTCTCATTCGGGCGGCGAGAGGCCCGAGACCCCTGCCTGAAGAGATAGGGCCCTTGCCGCACACCCGAGGCCCGTCACCGGAAGGGGCGGATATAAAATTGCGGACCCCGCTTCCGGCAGGGCCCGCAACTCGGGGAAAGGCAGGGAAGGCGGGCGGTCTAGCCCTGTGTGGTGATAAAGCTGCGCTGTTGATAGGCCTGCAATCCGGCCGGTCCCAATTCGCGTCCGATGCCGCTGGCGCGGAAGCCGCCCCACTGGCTTTGCGGCAGGATGATCTGTGGCGCGTTGACCCAGATATGGCCTGCGGCGATCTGGCTGGCTATCCGCTGGCCGCGCGCGGCGTCGGCGGTCACCACCGTCGCGGCCAACCCGAATTCCGTATCATTGGCCAGTGCGATGGCCTCATGCTCCGATGCGGCCTGCCGGACAGACAGGATCGGCCCGAAGAGTTCCGCACGCCAGAGGAAGCTGTCTGTCGGCACATCCGCATAAACCGTCGGCGCGACGAATTGTCCGGCCAGATCCTTGCGCGCGGCACCGCCGGTCAGACATCGCGCGCCTTCGGCCTTGGCGCGGGCGAAATGCTCCAGCACATGGCGGTATTGCGGCGCAGTGGTGATCGGCCCCATCTGTGCCCCGTCCGGCACGCCAAGGCGGCGCGCCCGCGCGCCCTCGACCACGGCATCAATCAGATCCGGCGCGATCGGAGCCTCGACGATCAGCCGCGAGGTGGCCGAACACATCTGGCCCGCATTCATGAAGATCCCGTCCAGCACCAGCTCTGCCGCCCGCGCCGGATCGGCATCGGCCATGACCACAATCGGGGATTTGCCACCCAGCTCAAGCGAGACCGGCACGATCCTGCGCGCGGCGGCTTCCATCACCTGCGCGCCCACGGGGTTCGAGCCGGTAAACGACAGTTTGGCAATCTGCGGATGGTCGCAAAGCGCCTGCCCGACCTCGGCAAAGCCCGTGAGAATGTTCAGCACACCGGAGGGCAGGCCCATTTCGGCCGCGATATCGCCATAGACCAGTTCGGCCAGCGGTGTCATCTCCGAGAGTTTCAGCACCACGCTACAGCCCGCAGCCAGCGCCGGGGCGATTTTCCATGCGCTTGTCACCAGAGGGAAATTCCACGGCACGATCAGCCCGACCGGCCCCACAGCATGGGCAAGCCCCCGCCCCGTCAGCCCGTCTTCCGACAGATCCTGCACAGGGGCGGGACTGTCCAGCGCGCGCGCCAGTCCCGCGTAATAGTCAAAGCAGGCCGCCGCATCGGCCAGATCCAGCTCGGCCTCGGCGCGCGGTTTGCCATTATTGCGCATCTGCAACGACACAAGCGCCGCATGGCGCGCCCGCAACCCTTGGGCAAAGCCCTCCAGAACCTGCGCCCGCGCAGCCCCTGCCAGAGACCGCCATGCGGGAAATGCCCGCGCGGCGGCGGCGCAGGCCATGCCGGTCTGATCACGATCAGCGGCACCAATACGGGCAAAGATCTCGGAGGTCGCGGGGTCCATCACCGCGATCCGTGCCTCGGCATGGCCTTCATGCCAGAGGCCATCAATGAAAAGCGGGCGGGGCCGGTGGGTAAGGTCGGTCATGCGTTATCGGTCTTTCGGGAAAAGGACGGGCGGCCCTGTGGCATCGCATCTGCCACGGGGCCGCGCTTCGGGGTCAGCGGCGCGCGGGCAGGGCGCAGAGCATCTCGTAGAGCAGATTGGCCGCAATCACGGCGGTGTTGCCCGAGGGGTCATAGGGCGGCGAGACCTCGACCAGATCGCAGCCCACAAGATTGAGCCCCGCACATCCACGCACGATTTCGTAGGCCTGCCATGTCGACAGACCGCCCGGCTCGACAGTGCCCGTACCCGGTGCGAAGGCCGGATCGAGACTGTCGATATCGAAGGACAGATAGACCGGCGCATCGCCCACGCGGGCGCGCACCTCTTCCATCAGGGGCTTGAGGGACTGGTACCAGCACTCTTCGGCCTGCACCACGCGCCAACCCTGCTGGCGGCCCCAGTCGAAATCATCCGCCGCATAGCCTGTCGCCCTGAGCCCGATCTGGGTCACGCGGTCATTCAGCAGGCAGCCGTCTTCCCATGCGCGGCGGAACGGGCAGCCATGCGCCACCGTTTCGCCGAACATGTCCTCGTTGGTGTCCGAATGGGCATCCACATGGATCAGCGCAACCGGCCCGTGTTTCTTGCGCATCGCGCGCAGGATCGGCCATGTCAGCGTATGATCGCCGCCCAGGGTCAGCGGAATGGTGTCATGGGACAGGATCTCGTCATAGAAGCTTTCGATAATCCCGATGGATTTCTTCAGATCGAATGTATTGATCGGGACATCCCCGATATCGGCCACCTGCATCCGTTCGAAAGGGGCCGCCCCCGTGGCCATGTTATAGGGGCGGATCATCCGGCTTTCATCGCGGATCTGGCGCGGGCCGAAACGGGTGCCCGCGCGGTTCGAGGCGCCGATATCCATCGGGATTCCCACGAAACAGGCGTCCAGACCCTTGGCGCTGTCCTGAGCGGGCAGCCGCATCATCGTGGCCGGTCCGCCAAAGCGCGGCATCGTGTTGCCTCCCAGCGGCTGGTTGAACGCAGAAGAATTAGTCATGACGTGGTCCTTTACGGTCGGAAATACTGCGATAGCCGCCTTTGCCTGCCGGAATGACCCAAAGCACCGAAAGCAGGAGGTGGCAGAGGAAGGCGGCCATGAAGGCGGGGATCGAGGCCGAAAACGCGGTGAACACAGCGTTGCCGACAAGGGCATAGGGGTCGAAAAGCGCGGCATAGGTGGCAATCCCTGCGGCCAGAGCGACCAGCGGTGCAGGGTTGATGCCCGCCCAGAAGTGATAGCGCCCCTGCGGCCCTGTGGTATAAAGCGCCTCCAGATCGACCCATTGCCGCCGCAGGATATAGTAATCGGCAATGACAATGCCGATGGCCGAGATCAGCACGGCCTGTGTCCATGCGACAAAGACGAAGAAGCGGTCATAAAGCTCGCTGGCGGTGAACAGGATCAGCAGCGCGCAGATGGCGAACATGGCCCCCGTCAGGGCGGTCCAGCCGATCCGCTGGGTCCAGCTGCCCAGATGCTGGGTAAAGGTCTGCGCGCCCGAGAAGACGAAGCTCGACATGCTGGTGAGGTTGGCGAAGGCCAGAAAGGCCAGCAGGACCGCCCCCACGGCAGGGCCGACAATCGGCAGCATCCACACGGTCGGGTCGCTATCGCCCATCACCAGCGCCGCCGTCAGACCCACCATCTGCGCCAGCACCGCCACCGGCACCAACCCGATGAAACTGCCCCAAGTGGCGCTGCGCTGGGTTCTGGCACCGCGGGCGATATTGCCCACCGCGCACCACCAGCCCGCACCGGCGGCAATATTGAGTTCGATGGCCAGCATCAGGTTGGTGGCGTGGCTTGCGGCGGGGTCGATGGGGGCTGCGGCCACGATTTCGGCCCAGCTATGCTGTGTGAAGATCATCGCGAACAGGATCGCGCTCATCACGATCAGGCCCGGTGCCACAAAGCGGTTGAGAAGTCGCACGGCCTTGTCGCCCTTGGCCACGATCAGCCATGCAAAGGCCAGAGCCGCAAAGGCAAAGCCGGTGATCACGGTGGTGTTGCCGCTCAGATCGGTGCCGCCGATATAGCTGATCACCTGTGTCGAGGCGCGTCCGAACATCAGCGCCAGAATGGTGGTCCAGCCCAGAATGAAGGGCGCGATCAGACCGATGGCCAGCACCAGCACACCGATTGCGCCGTAAATGGCCCGCTGCATCACGAAATGCTCGGTGCCCCATTTGCAGGTCATGATCGCCGAAGCCATCATCATCACGACCGCGCCGAGGATATTGCCCACGAGCATTGTCCAGAGCCCGTCATAGAAGCCGACAAAAAGGGCGGTCACACCGCCAAAGAGAAAAGCCCATGTGGCGATGGCCAGCCCGCTCTGGACCCAGACGAAATCCAGAAGGCCCCAGCTGCGGTCTTCGGCCAGCACCGGAAGACAGTCGCGCATCGCCCCGTGATGGGCGTCAGGCAGGGCAGAGCGGGACGGGAGGGAAGATGCCGATGTCATGCGCGCCTCCCTTACAGAACCAGCGCCGCCAGAAGGGCGAGGGCGGTGATCGCAAAAAGGACGAGCCAATCGGCTTTGGGCAGCGGGCGCAGGGCGGGGTCGGTTGCGGCCTCTTGCTGTTTGCGCTCAAGCCGATAGCTCAGCTCGGCCCGCATCTCGGGGGAAAGTTTCATACCATTATCCTGTTGCATGATGATGTCTTGACCGCAAAGCGGCGCATCATCTTTGTCATTGAGAGCTTCGGGCTATCAGCTCTGCCGACAGGGGGCTATCATTTGCGGACGAAAGAATTCATAGATAAACATCAATGCTTATTTTCGGGGGGCCGATGCTAACTGACCTGACAGGGGCAGATTTACGCGCTTTGCACGTATTTCAGACGATTTGTGCATGCGGAAGCTTTGCCGCGGCTGAACGAAAGTTAGATGTCCGGCAATCCACCATCAGTGTGCAGATCGCCAATCTGGAGCGCCGTCTGGGGTTCCGGCTGTGCGACAGGGGGCCCGGCGGGCTGCGCCTGACCGAGCGGGGGCGCACCCTTCTGGAGGCCAGCGCGCGGCTTAATCTGGCGGTGGAAAGCTTCACCCAGACGGCCGCGGCGCTGACCAACAAGACCGTGGGCACATTGCGGCTGGGGCTGATGGACCATCTGTCGAACACGCCCAGTTTTTCGGTTTCGAGACTGCTGCGCGGCTTTCACGAGCTTGCGCCCGAGGTCAATTTGCAGGTGGTGCAGGATATCCAGTCGGTGCTGGTGGACCAGATCCTGAATAAAAGTCTCGATATGGCCATCGGGGCGTTTCCGGCGTCGGATGCACAATATGACCGCCTGCCGCTTTATAAAGAGCGCCAGTTTATCCATTGCGGCCCGCTCCATCCGTTTTTCAAGGATGCGCCGCAGGACTATGATGCCGAGACGTTGGAAGCGCAGCGATGGGTGCGCCGGAGCTACCGGCTGGACCCCGAAGCGGGTTTCCCGCTGGCCTTGGGGCCTGCCGCTGCCACGGCAGCCAATCTGGAAGCGGTGGGGGTGATCCTGAGTGCGCTGCCGGTGCTGGGCTATCTGCCCTCGCATGCAGCGGCCTCTTTCGTGACCCGCAACGAGATCCGGCGCGTGACGGATAACTATTCGGTCACCTTCGAGGTCTCGCTGATCTCGCGGGCCGGACAGCGCGACACCGCCGCGATGCGCCATCTGCGCGATCTGGCCGTGCAGGCCAAGAAACGGCGTTGAGGCCGCGCGGGGCAGGGGCCATGGCCTCCGCCCCGCGGGTTTGCCGTAAAGCCGTGAAGGGTCAGCCGTTGAGGCGGTCCAGAATGCGCACCCAGGACCGGATGCCCTTATGGAAGCTTGTCACATCGTATTTCTCGTTCGGGCTGTGAATGGCGTCATCCTCATTGGCAAAGCCGATCAGCATCGCATCCATGCCGAGGATATCCTTGAAATAGCCCGCAATCGGAATGGACCCGCCCATGCCGGTGATCACCGCCTCGCGGTCCCATTCATCGGTCAGCGCAAGACGCGCTTTCTCGAATTCGGGGCGGGAGGTGTCCATGAAGGCGGCTTTCGCACCGTCAAGGCTGCTATCCCAGTGAATTTCGGCATCCTGCGGCACGCGCGCTTCCAGATGCGCGCGCAGTTTCGCCCGCACATCGACGGGGTCCATATCCCCCACCAGACGGCAGGTGATCTTGCAATGGGCCTCGGCGGGGATCACGGTTTTCGAGCCCGCGCCCTGATAGCCGCCCCAGAGGCCGTTGATTTCGACGGTCGGGCGCGACCATTGCTGCTCGAGCGTCGAATATCCCTCTTCGCCATGCGCCTTCGTCATGCCGACACCGCCCAGATAGGCGGCCTCGTCAAAACCGCAGGTCTTCCACATGGCGAGTTGCTCTGCCGGAACCTCGGAGACACCCTCATAGAACCCGTCCACCGCGACACGGCCGGTCTCGTCATGCAGCGAGGCGATCAGCTTCGAGATTTCGCGCAGCGGATTGAGCGCAGGCCCGCCATAAAAGCCCGAATGCAGGTCGATGCGCGGACCTTTCAGCGTGAATTCTTCTTTCAGCATCCCGCGCAGACTGCCTGCGATTGTCGGCACCCCCGGGGACACCATGCCGGTGTCGCAGATCAGCGCCAGATCGGCTGTCAGTTCGGCGGCATTGTCTTTCATGAAAGGCACAAGCGAGGGCGACCCCGATTCTTCCTCGCCTTCAAAGAAAATTGTAATATTGCCGGGCAGGGTGCCAGTGGCCGCTTTATAGGCGCGGCAGGCCTCGATGAAGGTCATCAACTGGCCCTTGTCATCCGACGCCCCACGGCCACGGATCACTTTGCCCTTGGCGGTATCCTCGATCTGCGGCTCGAAGGGCGGCGTGTTCCACAGGGCCAGCGGGTCGACGGGCTGCACGTCGTAATGGCCGTAAAACAGCAGATGCGGGCCTGCGCCCTCATGGCGGGCGACAACCATCGGATGGCCTGTGGTGGGGCGGATTTCTGCCTTGAAGCCAATAGATTGAAGATCCTTCACCAGCCATTCCGCCGCCTTGGCGACCTCGGGCTTATAGGCCGGATCGGTGGAAATCGACTGGATGCGCAAAAGCTCCATCAGGCGGTTCATGGCATTGTCGAGATCGGCATCGACTTGGTTCAGGACAGCATCCACAGACATCACATACTCCTTGTTTGGGTCGACCCTAGCAGCGTGTGCGGCACTGTCCAGCGCCGCCCGCCCAGGCGGGCGCAAAGCACGGGCATGGCGGCTTTGCCATATATGCATAGGCTGCGACCATAGGTGCATTTGAAATCATTCTAAAATTGCGTATTTAAAGAGCAGCCTTTGAAAACACGCATCTGTAATTTGACCTTTGTCAATGTAAGGCGTGCTAAAGAGGCCTAACGCTGACCCAGCGAACGGATGCAAGGACAGAACCCATGAATTACGATCAGGCTTTGGACACAGCGATCAACCGGCTTCACGAAGAAGGCCGCTATCGCGTCTTTATCGACCTTGAACGCGAAAAGGGGGCCTATCCGAAAGCCACATGGACGAAAGATGATGGCACGAAGCACGAGATTACGATCTGGTGCGGCAACGACTATCTGGGCATGGGGCAGCATCCGGTGGTTCTGGAAGCCATGCACGAGGCGCTTGACGCGACAGGGGCCGGTTCGGGCGGCACGCGCAACATCTCGGGCACGACCGTCTATCACAAACGTCTCGAAGCCGAGCTGGCGGATCTGCATGACAAGGAAGCCGCGCTGGTCTTTTCGTCGGCCTATATCGCCAATGACGGCACGCTCTCGACGCTGCGCAGCCTCTTTCCCGGTCTGATCATCTATTCGGACGAGCTGAACCACGCCTCCATGATCGAGGGCATCCGCCGCAATGGCGGGGCCAAGCGGATCTTCCGTCACAATGATCTGGCCCATCTGCGCGAGCTTCTGGCCGCCGATGATCCGGCAGCGCCCAAGCTGATTGCCTTCGAGTCGGTCTATTCGATGGATGGCGATTTCGGGCCGATCAAGGAAATCTGTGATCTGGCACAAGAGTTCAACGCGCTGACCTATCTGGACGAGGTGCATGCCGTGGGCATGTATGGCCCGCGCGGGGCAGGCTATGCCGAGGCGATCGGCGAGACCCGCATTGACATTTTCAACGGCACGCTGGGCAAGGCCTTCGGTGTGTTTGGTGGCTATATTGCGGCCTCGGCGAAAATGGTGGATGCGATCCGGTCCTATGCGCCGGGCTTCATCTTCACAACTTCGCTACCTCCGGTTGTGGCGGCAGGGGCTGCGGCATCGATCGCTTTCCTGAAGACGGCAGAGGGGCAGGCTCTGCGTGACAAACAGCAAGAGCATGCACGTATCCTGAAAACCCGCCTGAAGGCGATGGGGCTTCCCTTCATTGACCGTGGCAGCCATATCGTTCCGGTTCATGTCGGAAATCCCAAGCATTGCAAGGCGTTGTCGGATATGCTGCTGGAAGAATTCGGCGTTTACGTCCAGCCGATCAACTATCCGACCGTGCCGCGCGGCACCGAGCGGCTGCGCTTCACTCCCTCGCCCGTGCACTCGCTCAAGGAGATCGACGGGCTGGTGCGGGCGCTGGATAGCCTCTGGTCGCGCTGTGAGCTAAATCGCGCCGAAATGGCGGGTTGACCGATAACTAGCGGTGTAAACCTCTCTAGCCTGTGATAACTTTGCGATAACCAGTTCGGAGTAAACCGAATCGGACCACTCGAGTGCGATAGGGGCAGTATAGCAATGATCGGGCGAAGGACTTCTCCTTCGACGCAGGAGGATGTCGGGCTGAGAGGCTTTGAGGACTATGATCTGCGTCTTGGCGATCTGATGCGTGGCGAGCGCGCCACGCTTTCAAAATCGTTGCTTGATGTCCAACGCGAGTTGCGCATCAGGGCGGCCTATATTGCGGCGATCGAGAGCTGCGACATTTCCGCCTTCGATGCGCCCTCTTTCATCTCCGGCTATGTGCGTTCCTACGCGCGCTATCTCAACCTCGATCCCGAATGGGCGTTCGAGAGGTTCTGCCTTGAATCGGGCTTTGTGCCGACCCACGGCATGGCCCCGCAGGCATCGGCCCCTAAAACCCAAGCTAGCTCTGCGGCAAAGCCCGTCAATGCTCTGGGCAATCCCAATGCGGTCTTTATTCCGAAAACCGACAGCCTCTGGTCGCGGATCGAGCCGCGGGCCATCGGCTCGCTGCTTGTGCTGGCGCTCTTGGCGGGCGGAATCGGGTATGGCGGCTGGTCTGTTCTGCAAGAGGTGCAGCGCGTCAACCTGACGCCGGTGGACCAGCAGCCCAATGTCGTGGCCGAGCTGGACCCGCTTTCTTCGGTCGATACCCAAGCGGCGGATCCCGTCAAAAGCGCGGATGCGGATACCGGCGGCGACAGTCTGGACCGGCTGTTCCGCCCGGCAACGCTTGACACGCCGGTGCTGATTGCCCGCGACGGGCCGATTGCCGCGATCGATCCCAATAAAACCGGCGTGCTGTCCGGCGAGACCCAGACCGCGTCTGTCGATCAGGGGCGGGCCTCGACCCCTCCCAACACCGAATCCGCCATCAATCAGGCCATCGCGCAGGCGATGGGGCAGGGACAAGCGCAGCCTGCTCCTGAAAACGCGCCGGGCAATGCGGTGCGGGTGACGGCGGCCAATGCGGCGGATGTGGAAATTCTGGCTGTGCGGCCCTCATGGGTGCGGGTGCGCGCCGCTGACGGGTCGATCCTGCTGGAAAAAGTCATGAATGCAGGCGAGCGTTTCACGCTGCCCAAACTGGCAGAGCCGCCGACCCTGCGCACCGGCGAATCCGGCGCGATCTATTTTGCGGTCAATGGTGTGGCGCATGGGCCGGTGGGCGCGCGCGGGGCGGTGACCAAGAATATCACCCTCAGCCCTGATGCGCTGTCGCAACGTTTCGCCGTGGCCGATCCGCAGAAAGATGCGGCGCTGACCAGCATGTTTGCGGTGGCCGATGCAGGGCAGGTGATCGGCGAGCCGAAACCGGCCACCGAATAAACACGCCAGATAAACACGTCAGGCGATCAATCCTTCTCGACAGCCGTTGCCCTTGTGCGACGGCTGTTTTACTTTGCCCCCGACATGTCCGAAGGAGTCTCCAATGTCCCTGAACCCGGTTCGTCCGTGGCGCAGCGTCGAACGCCGCAAATCCCGTCAGATCATGGTTGGCAATGTGCCGGTCGGTGGGGATGCGCCGATTTCCGTGCAGACCATGACCAATACGGATACATCGGATGTGAAGGCCACTCTGGACCAGATTATCCGCGCCGCCGATGTGGGGGCCGATATCGTGCGGGTGTCCACCCCCGATCAGGCCTCGACGCAGGCCCTGCGCGAGATCTGCCGCGAAAGCCCCGTGCCGATCGTGGCAGATATCCATTTCCACTATAAACGCGCCATCGAGGCCGCCGAAGCCGGTGCCGCCTGCCTGCGGATCAATCCGGGCAATATCGGCGATGCTTCGCGCGTGAAAGAGGTGGTGAAGGCCGCCAAGGATCACGGTTGTTCCATCCGCATTGGCGTGAATGCGGGGTCTTTGGAAAAGCACCTGCTTGAGAAATATGGCGAGCCTTGCCCCGATGCAATGGTGGAATCCGGTCTGGACCATATCAAGCTGTTGCAGGACAACGACTTCCACGAATTCAAGATTTCCTGCAAGGCCTCGGATGTCTTCCTGTCGGCGGCGGCCTATCAGGCGCTGGCCGAGGTTACCGATGCCCCGATCCACCTTGGCATCACCGAAGCGGGCGGGTTGACCGCAGGCACGGTGAAATCGGCCATCGGTCTGGGCAACCTTCTGTGGATGGGCATTGGCGACACGCTGCGCGTCAGCCTGTCGGCAGATCCGGTCGAAGAGGTCAAAGTCGGCTTCGAGATCCTGAAGTCCCTCGGTCTGCGCACCCGTGGCGTGCAGATCATTTCCTGCCCCTCCTGCGCGCGTCAGGGTTTTAACGTGATCAAGACCGTCGAGACGCTGGAAAAGCGGCTTGAACATATCAAGACGCCGATGTCGCTGTCGATCATCGGCTGCGTGGTGAATGGTCCTGGCGAGGCGCTGATGACCGATCTGGGCTTTACCGGCGGCGGGGCGGGGTCGGGCATGATCTATATGGCGGGCAAGCAAAGCCACAAGATGTCCAATGACCAGATGATCGACCATATCGTCGAGCTGGTCGAGGAACGGGCCGAGAAGCTTGAAGCCGAGAAAAGCGCGGAAGAAAGCACCGCTGCGGAATAAGGGAAGGGCGCGCGCAAGGCGCCCTTTTTCATAAGCCCCGTTTCGTTACAGGGCCCGTTTCAAAGCCAGAAATAGGTTACGACCAGCAGAGCGGCGGCCAGCCCCAGTGCAACCAGCGTGAAGCGGCGGTTGAGATCGAAGGGGATGCGGGCGGCAGGCACGCCAAGCTGGCGTCCGGTGATGATCGACATGGCCGAGATTGGCGAGGCCGAAATTGCCAGCGCCCAAGCAAGGCACAGGCTCAGCCCCAGTGCCAGCGGATGCGCCGCGCCAATCGGGCCTGCGCCCAGCAACTGCGCGATCATCACGACAACCACCGAATGCGGGATCAGTAGCGCCGCCGCCAACGGCACCAGAAACAGGCAGCCCAAGATCGGCACAAGCGCGGGAACACCCTCACCGCCAAGGCCCGCCCCCCACCCCAGAAGCGCAAAGCCGACCGTGACCCCCGCGCCGATCACCGCCGCCGCCAGAAAGATCGTGGCTTCATTGGCCATAGAGGCCGAGGCCTTGCCCAGACCGCCCAACGGGTCGCTGTTTTTCATCGCGGCGCGGATCTCGGGTTCGACAAATGGCCAGCTCCATGACAGGATCGGCAGCACCACGCAGGCCGCCACCAGAAAGCTGATCTCCAGCAAACGGTGCAGGACCAACGTCACGATGATCAGGCCAAGCACCACCGACAAAATAACCGCCAGCGCCCGCCCGCCTGCAAGATCTGTGCTCCGGTCCGGATCGGGGCTGTGATCGGCCGCCGTTTCTTTACGCAAAGCCCAGAGCGTGCCGCATGTGATCACAAAGGCCGACGCCAGCGCCAGAAGCAGGAACGCCACGGGATCGAGCGTCGGAATAGCAGTGGTGACAATGGCAAAGCCGACGCCAATCGGGTTCCAGATGGTCGACAGAACCGTGCCGCGCAAGGCACATAGGGTCATCACGCGGGTATTGATCGGCGGACGCCCCTGTTCTGTGGCATGGCGCGCGTGGTTTTCCGCGATATCGGACATCATTCCGATCGTGCCGATATTGAACAGTACCGAAAGACCCTGCGCCCCAAAGGTCACCGCACCGGCCCGCCGGTTGGCCGAGGCGGCAAACAGCCGCGCCGCCGCCTGTGCGACAAGGCGCGAGGCCCTGACAGGCGCGCGGATCAACCCGAGCGAGGTCAGAAAGGCCGAAAACGCGGTGCCTTGGAACAGGGCGGTCTGCATATGCGGCAGCGCCTCGGGCCGGAGCAGCGCAATCGCCAAGGCCATCAGCACGGAAAGCAGCGCGAAAATCTGCGCCATACGCTGCACCGAGCCAAGCCGCAAAAGGGCCAGCACCACAGCGGCAGCCGCGGCCAGCCATGTCAGGGCACCAAAGCCGGCCCAGATATGCGCACCAATCTGGCCGGTGACCAGACCGGCGATCATCACCACCGCCAGAATGCCGCAAACACGGTCGAGATGCAGCCCGTAGGCGGAAGATGTAAAGAGCATAAAAATCCGGTGCGTTTTGCGTTTGTACCGTTATGCCAGCCTCTGCCACAGGGACAATCGTTGCAAATTGCATAGCCCCCTGTACCCTGACGCAAGGCTCGGACCGGGGCTCGGTCTGGGGCTCGCTCTGGGGCTAGGGCTGGGGAGCTTCGGCTTGCGGCCCCAAAGACGGCAGATTGGGACGGCTGCCGCTGATCAGGGTCAGCAGATCGGTGGCCGTGGCGATGGCATTGGCGCGTGGCGGAACGGCCACATAAACGGGCTCCCAGTCAGGGTCGAATTTCTGCTTGAAATCCCGAAGCCCCTCGAAATTGTAGAAATGCCCGCCATGACGGTAGATAAAGGCACCAAGCTGGCTGCTCAGCCGCGCGCCACGACGGTTTTCCAGCCCCGAAAGCGGCGCATTGCCCAAGCTGAAGCTCTGGTAGCCAAGCGCCTTGAAATGCAGCAGAAGCTCGGTAAACAGGAATTCCATCACCCCCGAAGCGCGTTCGGGAAGATGGCGCATCAGGTCGATGGTGGCGCGGCTCTGCGTCTGCGTGGTCCACAGATTGGCAAAGGCCACGATGGCGTCGTGTTTGTAGATCAGCGCGACGGGCGTCTGTTGCAGATAGGCCTCGCTGAAATAGCCGACGGAAAAGCCTTTTTCGGCACCGGCTTTAACCGCAAGCCACGCCTGTGAAATCTGCCGCAGCTCTTGCAAAAGCGCGGCACTATGCGGCGGCTGGACGACCTCCATGCGCAGACCGTCGCGCAGGGCGCGGGCATGGGTGGTGCGCAGGCGCTTGCGCGCGCTGCCTTCAAGGCTGAACCTGTCAAGCGGCACCACCGCCTCTTCTCCCAGCTTGTGCAGGGCCAGCCCCATATCGATCCACAGATGCGCCGAGGTGGCGGGCACGTCGTAGAAAAGAGGGCGGGCTCCGGCGGCTTGGGCGGCATCATGGAACGACCAGACCAGCCCCGAGGCCTCTTGCCTGTCCCCCACCGGCTCATGCAAGGCCACCCAGCTTCCGCCCTGAATGCGATACATCAGGAAGCTGTTGCCGCTTGGCGAGAACAGCAGCGCCTTATCGCCACTCAGGGCGATATTGGCCTTCGGGTCATCCTGCCGCGCGATAATGGCTGCGGCGCGCTGCATTTCCTCGGCATTTGCGGGGGCGGCATGCAGATTGCCCGGACGCAGGGCATAGCGCAGCAAAAGCAGGGTCATCACCAGAAAGCCCACCAAGGCCGCACGCAAGGCACGGGGGGCGGCCTTATCGGTGGCGAATTGCCACCACAGGTCGCTGTTATAGGGCACCGCCTTATGTACAAAGAACAGGGTCGCCAGAATGGTCAGGGCAAGGCAGACCATCAGCATGAACCAGCGCAGCCCCAGCACATTGCGGGTCAGGCGGGTCATCCGGTAGAATTCACCACGCGCCGATTGCAGGATCAGCGAAGCGACCAGCAGCATAAGCGCGGTCGGATAGTCGAACCCATGTGCCAGACTGGCCACCATGCCAACCGCCAATGCGACCTGTGTCAGCCACCATGCGCCCGAAACCCGCCGCAACAGCCCATGCGCCAGCACGACAAGGCAAGCCCCGATGGCGCTTGACACCAAGGCCCCGCTTTCCAGAAACACCAGCGGCACGACATCACTGAGGCCATCGGCCATCGGGGCGGATGGCGGCAGCAGCGGCAGGATCATCAGCGCCGCCCCAAGGACGAAGGTCATGGCCGACATTGCCAGAGGGGCCAATGCGCTGATCGCCTGAAACGCGGGGGCCAGCAGATCGGCGCGGCCCGCAATCATCTTGCGGCTGGCCAGACGCACTTCCCCCAATGCCATCAGGATCATGGCAAGCGCGAATGGCAGGATATAGTAGATCAGGCGGTACAGCAGCAAACCGGCGGCAATTTCCTGCGCGGGCACATTATGCGGCAGGGCCGCCACGATGATCGTCTCGAAGACCCCGACCCCGCCGGGCACATGCGACAGCACCCCCGCCATCACGGCCGCCGAGAAGACCGCAAGGAAGGTGGCGAACCCCAGCTGGTCGGCGGGCAGCAGGATATAGAGCGTCGCAGCCGACAGGATCGTTTCGGCCGCGGTAAAGAAGAACTGCCCGGCAGACAGCGCCGGTCCCGGCATCTGCAACGAGATGCCGCGCAGGGTCAGGCTGGATTTACGGATCGACATCACCGCCAGCACGCCACAGCTTAGCACGACAATTCCGATCGCGGCCCAGCGGATCAGATGCGGCGACACCGAAATCACCGCCCCCAGCGCATGGGGGTGCCATGCCAGCGCGCCAAGCCCGATCAGCGTGGCTCCGATACCGAACGACAACGAGCAGAAAAGGGAGATCCCCGCAATATCAAAGGCGGAAAGCCCCATCGCCGAATAGATACGATAGCGCACGGCACCGCCGGTCACCGGTCCGGCGCCGACCGTATTGCCGATGGAATATCCGAGAAAACTGCCGGTCAGCACCACCGCCAACGGCAGCTTCTTGCCGATGAACCGCAGGGCCGACCAGTCATAGCCCGCCAGCGCCGCATAGCCGCCACAGGTGCAAAGCACGGCCAGCACGACATCATGAAACGGCGTTGCGCGGATCAGCCGGACGACCTCGACCATACTGACATGGGCCATCAGCCGATACAGGGCAAAAGCCCCGAGGCCGAATAGCACTGCGGTAACAAGATACGGGACCGCCCCGCGCAGCCTAGTTGAGATCATAGGCCTATGCCTTCAGATAGTGTGTCGCCAAATTTTATTGGCACGAAATCTTGTCCGGGATCAATGCCGGAGTTGGTTTGACTTTTGTTACATAACCACGGTTATCGCATTTTTATCCGGCCACCGCCGCAAGGGATCTTACCGCGCCTGTGTCAGCCGCGCGACCTCGACCAAGGCCGTATGGGCGCTGCAACCCTGCCCAAGTTTCGAGGTGCCGACATCTTTCGTCAGCACATTCGGATTGCCATCGGCATCGGCGGCACTGCCGGGGTCGCCATACCACGCTCCGGTCGGCAAAGCGGTGACACCGCGCAGAATATCCGGCGTCACCCGTGCCCGCGCATGGCAGGCGCCGCGGCTGTTGAAAACGCGCACCAGATCCCGATCGGCAATCCCGCGTGCCGCGGCATCCTCGGGATGGATCATCAACGCCACGGGGCGCGCGTCCTCGCTATCGGCCAGCGCGCATTCCAACTGGCTGTGCAGCTTGTCACCGGGCTGCGGCGACACAAGATGCAGGGGCGTCTGCGCTGTTGCCGTGCCCAGCCATTCCGAGGGGGGAAGCCAGACCGGATGACCGGGGCAATCGGCATAACCGAAGCCCTCGATCGTGTCCGAGAAAATCTCGATCCTGCCCGAGGGCGTCCCCAAGGGGCTGGCCTCGGGATCGGCGCGGAAACGGGCGAAAAGCGTTGTGTCCGGCCCCTCGGTCGCAAGAGGCAGACGCACCCAGTTGCGCGCTTTCAACGTGGCCAGATCGGGCAGATCCAGACCTTGCGCCTGTGCCGTCTGGTGGAACTCCGCATACAGATCGGCAATCCATGCCGCCGCCATGCGCCCCTCGCTGAAACGCTCTGACGCCCCAAGCCGTTCTGCCAGCCCGCAGAAAATCGCATAATCGTCGCGTGCCTTACCCACCGCCGGAATAAGCTGGGGCATGTAGAACAGGTAGTCATCCATTGACGAGCGCCCGATATCCTCGCGCTCGTAGGGGGTCGTTGCCGGAAACACGATATCGGCGCGCTTGGCCGTAGCGGTCCACCAAGGTTCGTTCACGATAATGGTTTCGGGGCGCTGCCATGCCTCGTGCAAGGCGTTCAGATCCTGATGATGGTGATAGGGATTTCCTCCCGCCCAGTAGATCAGCCGGATATCGGGATAGCAGGGCTGCTGGCCGTTGAAGTCATAGCGCGCCCCCGGAAAACGCAGCATATCGGCCATGCGCGCCACCGGAATGACGGTTTTCACCGGATTGTCCAGCTGCGGCAGGGTCATACCCTGCAGCGCCCGAAACGATTTTCCGACCCCGCCAATCGCGCCGTACCCATAGCCGACCCCACCACCGGGCAGGCCGATCTGGCCCAGCATCGCGGCCAGCACGGCGGACATCCAATAGGGCTGCTCGCCATGTTCCCCGCGTTGCAGCGACCATGCCACGGTGATCAACGTGCGGGTGCGGGCCATGCGCCGCGCCAAAATCCGGATCTGCTGCGGATCGGCCCCGCACAGCACCGCCGCCCATTCGGGGTCTTTCGGGCAGCCGTCGCTTTCGCCCATAAGATAGGGCCGGAAGCGGTCGAACCCCGTGCAGTAGCGAGCCAGAAACGCCTCGTCCGCCAGCCCTTCCTGCACCAGCACATAGGCCAGTGCCAGCATAAGCGCGGTGTCCGATCCGGGACGGAGCGCCAGCCAGTCGCAGCCCTCGGGGGCATCGCCGCGCTGCGGCCCGATATTGAGGCAATAGATCCCCTTGGCGCGGAACCGCTCCAGCCAGCTTGCGGTGTCGTGCCGGGTGATGCCCCCCATGCTGACCTGCGCATTCTTGGAATTTATCCCGCCAAACATCACCAGCGTTTCGGTGTGGTCATGCAGGGTCTGCCAGCTTTGCTGATGCTGGTAGAGCAGGCTGATGAAATCGGTGCCGAAGACATGCGGCATGATCGATTGCGCGCAGCCCGTGGAGTAGCTGCCGAACGAGGCCACATAGCCGCCGATACTATTGAGGAAACGGTGCACCTGACTTTGTGCATGGTGGAAACGGCCCGCCGAACTCCAGCCATAGGAGCCGCCAAAGATCGCCTCGTTCCCGTAGGTCTTGCGAATGCGGTCGATGTCCTGCGCGGCAATGTCCAGCGCCTCGTCCCAAGGCAGTTCGACAAAACTGTCCTCGCCGCGCCGGCCCTGCCGCCCGTTCAGCCAGCCCTTGCGGATGGACGGGCGGGCGATCCGGCTGTCGTGATGCACTGCGGCAGGCACGGCGGCAGGAATGGCCGACGGGGCAGGATCTTCGGAGAACGGACGGGCAGAGAGAATGCGCCCGCCCTCCGTTTCAACCTCGAAGGCCCCCCAATGGCTGGAGGTGACCCTGATCTGCTGTTTTCCGTCTTGCGTCATGATCTTGTGACCCCTGCCCGATCCGCTTTGGCCGCAGGATGGGCCGATCCGTGTCAAAGGTCCAGTACCGCCTTACGGGCACCTTCCCCGTTGAAGGCATCCGCAATCCGGTGACGGGTCGCACGCGGTGACGGGTCCTATGCGGTGACGGGCCTCAAGAAAGCGGCAGGCATGCGGCAAGCCCCGCGCTCAATCGCCATAGACGATCATCGAGATGAATTTGACCCTGTCACAGCGCAATTCGGCCGGACCATGTTCGACCTCGCCCGAAAAAGTCAGCGCATCGCCTGCGGTCAGGGTAAAACGCTGCGTGCCGAACTGGTAATCCATCTCCCCCTCAAGCATATAGATGAACTCCGTGCCCGGATGGGCAAAGCGGGGATAGCTCTCGCTGTCCTTGTCCATCTCGATGAGGAACGGCTCGAAAGATTTCTGCGGCCCGCGATTATAGGAAAGCAGCCGGTAGGTATGGCCATGTCGGGTGCCGCTGCGCACGACCTCCAGCTGGTCGGCGGCACGGATCAGCTGTGCCGCGCCCTTCTTGTTCTCGACCTCGGCAAACAGCATGGCAATCGACTGGCCCAACGCGCCGCAGATCCGCTCGAGCGCATCAAGGCTGGCACTGGCCTGACCGTTCTCGATCCGGCTCAGCATGGCCGCCGACATTTCGGCCCCCGCTGCCACATCCGCCAGCGTCAGCTTCAGCGCCAGACGTTTGCGCCGGATGGCCGTGCCGATGCGCTGGTCGATCGGCACATGCGCCTGAGCGGTCAGATGGTCCGGGGCGGGGTCGACAGACGCAGGCGCGCGCGTCTTGGCGGATTTCGGCATCGGGATGTCCTACAGGGTCGCTTGGTAGAACTTTGGCGCATCGGTATGGAAATGGAAAGCCTCCGGCCGCTTTACGCCAGAAAGGCCATATCGAACGGGGCCACGTCAGACGTGGCCCCGCGGCACTCGTACTCAGGGCACTCACATAGGATGTGTCGATGCGGCCTTATAGGCATGACGCTCGTGGCGCCAGCCAAGGATGACGGCAATCAACACGCAAAGGTAGGTCGCAACCAGCCACGGCATCTCTGTGCTGCCATAGCCTGCAAAGATCGGGCCGGTCACACCGTCCCAGGATTTTGCAACAAAAGGGGCTTCCATAGGCTATCTCCTGTTGGGAAGGGTTATTCGGCGGGCGAAACCGCGCCATGCAGCGCTTCGGGATAGGCCTCGACCGGCACTTTGGTCTTGTCCAGACCGGTGATTTCGGCTTCGGCAGGCACACGGAGCTGGCCCGTGATTTTCAGCAACCACGACACCCCATAGCCCGGCACAAAGCCAAGAAGCGCCATGACCACCGCCCCGACCAACTGGCCGGTGAAGCTGGTTTCAATGACATCCGGTCCGGAGAGCGCCGGATAGCCCTGTGCGGCAAGCCCCACGGCAAGAAGCCCCCACATGCCCAGACAGCCATGCAACGCGAAGGCGCCCACCGCATCGTCAATGCCGCGCCGTTCGACGAAAGACGCGATGAACGGCATCGCCACCGCACCGGCAAACCCGATCACGAAGGCCATCGGCGGATACCACAGGTCGATCCCCGCCGCGCAGGAGATGATCCCGCCAAGCGCGCCCGACATCATCCAGAACGGATCACGGGTGATCATCCAGGCCCCGATAATGCCGCCAGCCATACCCATCAGCGTGTTGAAGGTCATCCCCGAAAGGGTCATCGGCGTGCCATAGATCGACGCCGCCTGCGTCACCGACCACGACCACGATTCCCCCGGCACGATCACACAGCCCATCAGGAAGCCCCAGAAGCCCGCGATAATCAGCATCAGGCCGATCAGCGTCATCGGCATCGAATGGCCGGGAATGGCATTGGCCGAGCCGTCGGGGTTGAACTTGCCGATCCGCGGACCGAGATTCATCGTCACCCCCAAGGTGAAGAACCCCGCGATCATATGCACGACGCCTGCGGCTCCGAAATCGTGATAGCCGAATTTGGTCACCAGCCAGCCATCCGCATGCCAGCCCCAAGCGGCGGCCAGGATCCACACGAAAGCGCCCAGAATGGTGGCCAGAACGACAAACCCCGTCAGGCGGATCCGTTCGATCAGTGCCCCCGACAGGATCGAGGCGGTGGTGGCCGCAAACAGCACGAAGGCGCCCCAGAACACGCCCGAGGACCGGTCGTCGAGATTGGGCCCCATATTGGGCGACCACGGCGCGGCCACCTCGTTGGCATAGGCCAGACCGGATGCGCCGGTCGGCCCCGCCGAAAGGTCGAGACCCGTCGGGAACGCCCAATAGACCCACCAGCCGATGAAATAGAAAAACGGCACGATCAGCGCGAAGGCCAGAATGTTCTTGATCCCAGAGGCCAGCGCGTTTTTAGACCGCGATGCCCCCATCTCGTAGGCCAAAAATCCCGCATGGATCAGCACCATCAGCGGGATCGTCAGAAAATAGAATGTCTCGGAGAAGGTGGTGCCGGTTCCGTCGGCCTTTGCCTTCAACTCGGCAACAGTTGCCGCCAGATTTGCTAGGTCCTGTTCCACGTCCAAAGCTCCCTGTTTGTGTGGAAGTAGTCTTGGGGAAGTCTTCTTGGGCCGGTGCGGGACCGGCCATGTCTAGGCATAGCGGGTAATTTGCATATGACGCAAATAACTTGCCTATTTTGCAAAAAATTCATGGGTCGCATGAAAATTCAGCGCCAAATCCCCGCCCTTGCCGGAATCTGCCGCACCCCGTGCGGGGGATGTCCATGCGCGCCGCTACTCGCGCCACTACTCGGGCGGATTGGCCCGCGGCGGAATTTCGGCTAGAGCTGTCACAGACCGCACGGAGACCCGCTTATGACCATATTTGTTGATGCCGATGCCTGCCCCGTGAAAGCCGAGGTGGAACGGGTGGGCACGCGCCATAAGGTGCCGATGAAGATCGTCTCGAATGGTGGCATCCGGCCATCGCAAAACCCGTTGGTGGACACGGTCGTGGTGGATGCCGGCCCTGATGTGGCCGACAAATGGATCGCCGAACGTGCGGGGGCGGGCGATATCGTCATCACCAATGATATTCCGCTGGCGGCGAAATGCGTGGCCGCAGGGGCGCAGGTGTTGCGCCATGATGGCGATGCCCTGACCGAGAACAATGTCGGGCAGGCGCTGGCGATGCGCGACCTGATGACCGATATGCGTGCTGCCGACCCGTTCTTGCAGGGCCGCAACAAAGGCTTCACCAAAGCCGATCGGTCCCGCTTTCTGGACGCGCTCGAACGGGCCGTGCGCAAGGCGCGCGCCTAGGCGGCCTCAGGCCAATGCCGCCGGTCCGGCTGTGTTGGCCGTTTGCTACAGCCCCCCTGTCACCCCAACCCGAAAGAGGCGCGATGTTTTCCTGGTTCGAGCGGCGTATCGATCCCTATCCGGCAGAGCTGCCGCAGATGCCACCCGAAAGGTTCTGGCCCTTCATGCGCCATTACAGTCGTGGTGCCCTGCCTTGGCTGGCGCTGTTGGGGGTGACCTCCGGCGCGATCGCCTTGGTGGAGGTCTCGCTTTATGGCTGGCTGGGGGATCTGGTGGACCGGCTGGCCGACACCTCGCGCGAGACGTTCTGGGCCGAGAATTGGGCACGGCTGGCCCTGATGGCGCTGGGGCTGTTGGTGCTTTTGCCGGGGCTGAACCTGCTGGGCGGTCTGCTGATGCACCAGACCCTGCTGGGGAACTTCCCCCAAAGGGTGCGCTGGCTGGCCTATCGCTATCTGCTGCGCCAGTCGGTCGGGTATTTTCAGGATGAGTTCGCAGGCCGCATCGCGCAGCGCCTGATGCAGACAGCCCTTGGCGTGCGCGAAGTGGCGATGAAGCTAATGGATGTGGGCAGCTATGTCGTCATCTATTTCCTCGGCGCTTTGGCGCTGGCCGCCCATCAGGACTGGCGGCTGGCCCTGCCCTTTGCGCTCTGGGCGCTGGGATACGCCCTCATGCTGTCGAAGATCGTGCCGCGTCTGGGCCGTGTGGCACAGCAACAGGCCGATGCACGTTCGGCCATGACAGGGCGCATGGTCGACAGCTATACCAATATCGCTACCGTCAAGCTGTTTTCCCATTCCGACCGCGAAGAGCGCTGGATGCGGGAGGGAATGAACGGCTTCCTCGACACGGTTTACCGTCAGATGCGGCTGGCACAGGTTCAGGATATCACCCTCAGCCTGCTGAATGTCTGGCTGGTGGCCTCGGTCACGGGGGTGGGGCTCTGGCTCTGGACCGAGGGCACACTGGCCGTGGGCGCGGTCGCGATTGCGGTGCCGCTGGCGCTGCGGCTCAATAATATGGCCCATTGGATCATGTGGGAATTCTCGGCCCTCTTCGAGAATATCGGCACCGTGCGCGACGGGATCTCCAGCCTTGCGCTGCCGCGCGCGGTGCAGGACAGGCCGGATGCCAAGCCGCTGCAGGTCACCGCAGGGGCCGTGCGGTTTGATCATGTGACCTTCCGCTACGGGCAGAACGCGGGCGGGCAGGAGGACAGGGCGCGCCCGCTGGCGGTGCTGGACGACCTGGACCTGACCATCCGCGCGGGCGAGAAAGTCGGGCTGGTGGGACGGTCCGGTGCGGGCAAATCCACGCTGATCAACCTGCTTTTGCGTTTTCATGATATCCCCGAGGGGCGGATCACCATTGACGGGCAGGATGTGGCACAGGTGACGCAGGAAAGCCTGCGCGCTGCAATCGGGGTGGTCACGCAGGACAGCACTCTCCTGCATCGCTCGGTGCGCGAGAATGTCACCTATGGCAGGCCCGACGCCTCCGAAGAGGACATCGCCCACGCTTTGCGAATGGCCGAGGCCGATCGTTTCGTGCCGCGCCTGTCGGATGCGCAGGGGCGCAAGGGGCTTGCGGCCCATGTGGGGGAACGCGGTGTGAAGCTGTCCGGCGGCCAGCGCCAGCGCATTGCCATTGCACGGGTCGCCTTGAAGGACGCGCCGATCCTGATCCTTGACGAGGCCACCAGCGCGCTGGACAGCGAGGTGGAAGCCGCGATCCAGTCCCGTCTGGATCTGTTGATGCAGGGCAAGACGGTGATCGCGATTGCCCATCGGCTATCGACCATCGCTGCGATGGACCGGCTTGTGATCATGGATCAGGGGCGCATTGTGGAACAGGGCAGCCATGCCGATCTATTGGCGCGGAACGGTCTTTATGCCCGTCTCTGGGCGCGGCAATCGGGCGGGTTTCTGGCCAGCGGGATGTGATCGGGCCACCCGATCCCGGCACGCCCCAGCCAAAGGCAGCCCTTCTTCGGGCTTGCCTCACCGGATTCTTTTGTTATGTTATACTATAACGTAAAATCCGAGGCTATTATGACCCATGATCTGCTGGACCGCCTGAGCACCGAAGACCCAGAGGCCCGTTATCTGGCACAAGGCATCTTGCAGGGCAGCACCGCGAACGTGCTGCGCAGCCTCAAGGCGCCGGGGGTCGGGGCCAGCCTCTGGCAGCGTCGCCTGCCGGCGGGTCTGCTGGACTGGCTGGACCACCTGCCGGCCGCGCGCCTGCCCGCCCTGCGCGCCGAATGTCTTGCGCTGCGCGATGTGACGCGGGTGCTGGAGCGCAGCTTTGCCGACGCCCGCACGCCGGACGGGCCGGAACGACGCGCGTTTCAGGCGGATATCGAATATCTGGTGGGGGTGTTTGTCGATATGTTCCCCGTCACACGGCTGAACCTGCGCCTTGATGTCATCGAAAACGACGCCTGCCGCCGGTTCCATATCGACCGGTTACAAGCGCGGATGCTGTGCACCTATCGCGGCGAGGCAACGCAATTCGCGCTGGCGTCCGGCACGCAAGGGACCGCCACCGACATCATGGCCCAGCTTGGCACGGGCGATGTCGGGCTGATGCGCGGCACGCTCTGGCCCGGACAGGAAGGCTCCGGCGTCTTGCACCGCTCCCCACCGATTTCCGGCACGGGCCAGACGCGGCTTTTGCTGGTCATCGACCCTTGGGAAGAACGCCCCACCCGGTTCCACTGAAATCACACAGCCCCACGGCGGGGGGATCAAGGGTCGGGGCGTCAGGCCCCGATCACCAAGGCATCCGACGGGTGGAGCGCAAGGCTGACCCGCTCGCCCACCTGAGGCGGGGCCGCGCGGGTGATATTGAACAGATCCACCGCCAGCACCTCTCCGCCCAGATCGACGCGCAACCGGATGACCGATCCCAGAAAATCCACATCCAGAATGGTGCCTGCCAGCGCGGCCTCGCCCGCATTGAAATCGGCCGGTCCCACACGCAGCATCTCGGGGCGCAGCCCCAGCGTCACCTCGGAGCCCGTTACCTCGCGGTAGAGCCAGATCTCGTTCCCGCCGATTTTCACATGACCCGACGGCCCGTCGATCACCTGCGCCTGCACGGTGGTCAGCGTGCCTACAAAGCCCGCCACAAAGCGGGTGGCGGGGGTGTTGTAGATCTCGAAGGGTGTGCCGATCTGGTCCGCGATGCCCTGATGCATGACCACGATCCGGTCCGACATCGACAGCGCCTCTTCCTGATCATGGGTCACGAAAATGGTGGTGATGCCCAGCTCTTTCTGGATGGCGCGGATCTCGTTGCGCAAAGACACCCGCACCTTGGCATCAAGCGCCGAAAGCGGTTCATCCAGCAACAGGACCTGCGGCTTGGGCGCCAGGGCCCGCGCCAGAGCCACCCGCTGCTGTTGGCCGCCAGAAAGCTGGTAGGGATAGCGCTCGCCCATTTCGGGCAGGCCGATAAGCGAAAGCATCTCGGCCACGCGCGGCGCGATCTCGCGGGCGGGCACGCCCTGCACCTTCAGGCCAAAGCCCACATTCTGCGCCACCGTCAGGTTGGGAAACAGCGCATAGGCCTGAAACACCATGCCGATATTGCGCTGGTTGGGCTTGAGAGACGACACCTCGCGCCCGTCGATGGTGATTGAACCCGCCGAGGGCGTTTCAAACCCCGCAACCATGCGCAAGACGGTCGTCTTGCCACAGCCCGAAGGCCCGAGAAGCGAGATGAACTCGCCCTTCTCGATATCGAGATTGAAGTCTTTGACGACGCGGGTCGCGCCGAAGCTTTTCTCCAGATGGGAAATCGTCAGGAAACTCATCGACCCGCCTTGGTATGGTTGGTGAAACGTGTGACCAGCTGGATCAGCCCCATGCAGGCCCAAGTGATGACAAAGGCGATGGTCGCCAATGCAAAGGGCTCATAGGCTTTATTGGCGCCCATAAGCTGCAGATAGGGCCCGAAGGCCGGGCGGTTCAAAAGAGCCGCCATCGTGAACTCGCCCATGACAATCGCGAAGGTCACAAACGAGCCCGAGAGCACCGCCACCAGCACATTGGGCAGGATGATCTGCCCGATGATGCGCACCCAGCCCGCGCCAAGCGATTGCGCGGCCTCGGTCAGCGTGGCCACATCGATGCTGCGCAGCCCCGTATCGACGGCGCGGTACATATAGGGCAGCGACAGCGTGGCATAGCCCATCACCAGAAGGAAGTTGGTGCCAAGCGTGGTGCCGGTCAGCGGCAGCCAGCTTGATGTATTATAAAGCCGGATATAGCCGAAGACCGTGACGATCGCCGGAATAACCAGCGGCATCAATGTGATGAACTCGATCAGCGGGCGCAGGCGCGGCAGTTTGAGCTGCACCCAGAACGCCGTGGGCACCACCAGCAGGATGCCGAAGAGGATGGTCAGAAGCGCCATCAGCACCGAATAGCTGAAGGTCTGGCGGAATTGCGGGTCCGAGAGCACGGCGGCATAGGCGTCGAAACTATAGACGCCGCGCCGCATCGAGAGCGAGAACTCGACCATCCCCCAGAGCGGCAGGATGAAATAAAGAAGGCCGAGGATCATGATAGCCCATGAGGCTGCCTTGGTCATTTGAGCCACCTCTCGGAACGCATGCGCAGCACGATATAGATCACATTGGCCAGCCCCGTGACGAGGATCATCCCGAAGGCCATCGCATAGCCCAAATGCGGGTCGCCCAGCACATCACCGCGGATCTGTGCAAAGAGCATGATCGGCACGATGTTGAGCGAGGAGCCGGTGAGCGCGATGGCGGTGGCCACAGCCCCAAAGGCATTGGCAAAGAGCAGCGCGAAAGTGCCAAGGATCGTCGGGAAGAGGATCGGCAGCGCCACGATGCGCCAGTATTGCGCTCCTGTCGCGCCAAGGCAGGAGGCCGCCTCGCGCCATTCGCGTTTCAGGCCATCCAGCGCGGGGGTAATGATCAGGATCATCAGCGGGATCTGGAAGAAGAGATAGGTGATCGTCAGGCCCCAGAAGCTGAGGATGTTGAACCCCATCGCGCGCAGATTGATGCCGAATTCATGGCGCAGGAACATGGTCACAAGGCCCAGCGGCCCGAGGGTGGCCAGAAAGGCGAAAGCCAGCGGCACACCGGCAAAGTTCGAGGCCACGCCCGAGAAGGTCAGAAGCGGCGCGCGGATCGCCTTGGGCAAGCCACCCAGCACCATCCCCGCCGCCATCAGAAAGCCCACCAGACAGCCGATGGCCGAGGAGGCCAGCGAGATCTTGATCGAGATCCAGTAGGAGTTGAGGATTGTGGGCGTAAACAGCCCCGCAAGGTTTGACAGGGTGAAGCTGCCATCGGGGCGCTGGAAGGCACCGATGACGATCTTCATCGTCGGCAGGGCCAGAAACAGCACGATAAAGGCGATAAAGGGCAAAAGCCCCAGCCATGTCAGGCGGATCCGGCGTTTGGCAGGAGAGTGGTCGGCCACAGGTTTTCCGATTTCGAAACAGGTGGATGCCCCCGCGCTACAGGTGCAGGGGCATCACAGATCAATGCTTACTGGACGTTGGAGCCAACGACGCTATCCCAGCCGCCCACCACGGCATCCTTATTGCCCGCCTGTTCGTCAAGGGTCGGGAAATAGGCCTTTTCATAGGCTTCTGCGGGGGGCAGCGCATCCAGAAGCTCTTGCGGCACCTTGCCCGCCTTCGACATCGCGTTGAAGCGCGCGGGGTGGCAATAGCCCTTCAGCCAGAGGTTCTGCCCCTCGTCCGAGTAAAGATATTCCATCCAGAGCTTGGCGGCATTCGGGTGCGGTGCATGGGCCGAAATCCCCTGCACATAAACGCCCGCCAGAACGCCCGATTTCGGCACCACAACATCAACCGGCGGGTTGCCGTTGAGCGTGTCGCGCGCAGCGAGGGCGTTATAGTCCCACATGATGGTGATCGGGGTTGCCCCCTGTGCCAGCGTGCCCGCCTTGCCGATAACGGGGACGAAATTGCCCGCCTCGTTCATCTTCTTGAAGAACTCGAGCCCCTTCTCGCCCGCGTCCTTACCGGCAGCACCGCCCTCGGCCATACCGGCCGCCAGAACCGACAGGATCGCCTGGTTCGAGGCACGCGGATCACCCGCCAACGCCACCGAGCCCGCATAGTCGGAGTTCAGCAGATCGGACCAGTCCTCGGGGTTGGTGTCGATGAGGTCCTTGTTGATCATGAAGGACATGACGCCGTAGTAATCGCCATACCAGTAGCCGTCGGCATCCTTGATCGTGTCGGGGATCTCGTCCCAGGTCGAGACCTTATAGGGCTGCAACAGCCCCTCGTCCTTGGCCTGCGGACCAAAAGACAGCCCCACATCCAGCACATCGGGGGCCTGCGGGCCGGTATTGCCCTTATTGGCGCGCACAGCTTCCAGCTCGTCTGCGGAGCCCGCATCGGGGTTCAGCTCGTTCACTTCGATTTCGGGATATTTCGCCTTGAAGCCCGCAATCACGTCACCATAGCCACACCAGCTATGCGGCAGGGCGATGGTGGTCAGCATACCTTCTTTCTTGGCGGCAGCTTCCAGCTCGGTCAGGTCCTGCGCATGGACCAGCGCGGTGCTGGCCAGCAGGGTTGCCGCAAACATTGCGGACTTTTGCATCACTCGTTTCAAAGTCGTTCTCCCCGAAGTCGGTCGTGGCGTGGGTTTGCCCCCGCCGCGTTTAAGCGCCGTTTTTGACGTCTAGATGACAGTTCTTATCCCTGCACGCTGCCACGGATAACAAATAACGAGAAAGAGAAGATTGTCCCTTTTCTACGAGAAGTTAGGCATTCTTTCGCAGGCAGGGGAAGACTGCCCAAGATTTGATCGCTGTTCAATGCCAAGCTGGCGGGCTACGGACATAAAAAAGCGGGCCTTTGGCCCGCTCTCGTGGTTGTGATAGAGACGCCGTCAGCCTTCGGCTTTTTCATAGGCGTTGATGATCTTCGCGACCAAGTGATGGCGCACCACATCCTTCGAGGTGAAGTAATTGAAGGAAATCCCTTCGACCCCGTCCAGAATACGCTCGGCATCGGCAAGCCCCGAGGGCATCCCCCGCGGCAGGTCGACCTGAGAGCGGTCGCCGGTGATCACCATGCGCGACCCCTGCCCCAGACGGGTCAGGAACATCTTCATCTGCATGGTGGTGGCGTTCTGTGCCTCGTCCAGCACCACAAAGGCATTCGATAGCGTGCGACCGCGCATGAAGGCCAGAGGCGCGATCTCGATGCGCTTGTCTTCCATCAGCTTGGCCAGCTGCTTTTGCGGCAGGAAGTCGTTCAGCGCGTCATAAAGCGGCTGCATATAAGGGTCGACCTTGTCCTTCATATCGCCGGGCAGAAAGCCCAAACGCTCGCCCGCCTCCACGGCCGGACGCGACAGCAGGATCTTGTCGACCTCGCCCGAGATCAGCATGGTCACACCCACAGCCACCGCCAGATAGGTCTTGCCGGTCCCTGCGGGGCCAATGCCAAAGGCCATCTCGTTCTCGAACAGGTTGCGCACATAGGCTTTCTGCGCCTCGGTGCGGGGTTCGACCTGTTTCTTGCGGGTGCGGATTTCATATTGCCCTTTGGCGAACATCTCGAGCTGGTCTTCGAAGCTCGTGGTCCCCCCCAGCTCGGTGGCGCGCAGGGCGGCATCGATATCGCCGGTTTCAATGGGTTTCTGGGCTTCCAGCCGCTGGTATAAGTGCTGCACAACCGCAGCCGCCTGGGCTTGGGCCTCTGGTGCACCCACGACGGCAAGCTGGTTGCCACGTCGGAGGATATGCACCGATAAGGCCTGTTCGATCCGTGCGAGATTGCGGTCAAACTCGCCGCAAAGATCGATCAGAAGTTTATTATCAGGAAACTCGAGAAGTGTCTCGCGGGCATCCTGAGAGCTGGGCGGGGGGGTTATCGCACTGAAGCCCAAATACATCCTCCTGGCTGGATTCCTAGTAAATATGGTGCCCCCAAGATGTGTGTTGCGCAAGTCTTGCTTTTTGTCTGCAACGATCCATGCCGCGAGATTTCATCAATCTGAGACAAAAAAGAACCGCACGACAGGCGTGCGGTTCAAGAATTGCGCGCCGGACCCCGAAAGTTCCGGCAAAGTCATACAGAATCAGTAGCCCGGCGTCGGGTCGGGAATATCCGAGCCCGATTTGAACGGACCGACAGCCGTGGCGGCAGGGCCAGCTCCCGAGCAGATCGGCTTGCCGTAATCATCAAGCCGCGCCGAGAGATAGCCCTCGACACCGTCATCGATGATCCAGTGGTCACAGCCTTCCGGATCGATCCAGATACCGGCTTTCAACTGGCTGAGATCTTTCGACCCCCAACCGCGGTCACGGCTTTTGTCCGGACCGACGGCGGTACAGGCGCCCATTGCCCCCACCAGCCCCAGCAGCACGAGTGTCTTTATGGCAGTCATGATACCGGCCCCTTATTTCACACAGATGATTTCAACGCGGCGGTTCTGCGCCATGCCTTCGCGGGTGGCATTGGTCGCGCGCGGCTGGCGCTCGCCATACCAGTTCACGGCCAGCACCGGCGCGCCGACCTCGCGGGCGACACCCGCCACGGCTTCGGCGCGGCGCTTGGAAAGCTTCATGTTATACTCGTCAGAGGCGCGGCTGTCGGTATGCCCCGTAATGATGAAGCTGCGCGCCTGCGCGGTGCGGAAGAAGTTGCGCAGATATTCACGCCCCGCAACCGAGATCGCAGAACGGTCGGTGGCAAACAGCGTATCGGTCGGAATGATGCCGCAGACATTGCGGTGGCAGACCGGACGCCCGTCGCGGGTGATGCGGTTGTCCATATACCCTTCGGCACCGTCATCCATGACCCAGTGCTCGCAGCCATCGGGGTCGATCCAGATGCCGGGAATATATTTTTCGGCGCGCGTCTGCTGCGCCTGTGCCGGGGCAAAGCCAATGGCGAAAACCATGCCAGCCGCCAGGGCAAAGCCGGCCACCGGCTTCATTTTTTGCAAGAGAGTGCTGATCACCGTCTCGTCCCCCTAAATGCCATCCCGAGCGGCATTTTCCATGCAGCGGGCGGCAAAATGTCCAACTCACGGCAGATTAGCAAAAAAGTGACGCAATGGAAGGGTAAAGACGCAAGATGTAGTAGTGATTATGGAAACAAGTCCCCCAAAAACCACGGATTGTTTCTATTTTGGCGGATTCGCATGGTTTTTACGTGATCCGCCAAAACCGGTTTATCAGATCAGCTCTCCGGCAAGCGAATTGGGGCCCGACGCCGTAATGCGGACCCGTGCCAATGTGCCGGGGCGGATATTTTCACCTTTAACGTGAACCGCTTGCAGATAATCCGACTTGCCGACCCACTGGCCTTCCTGACGGCCCGGCTTTTCGAACAGCACGAAACATTCGCGCCCGACCATCGCCTCTTGGGTGGCGCGCTGCTGCTGGGTGATCAGCGCCTGCAGACGTTGCAGACGCTCATCGGCCACCTCGGCAGGCACGGCATCGGTGCGATCTGCCGCAGGCGTGCCCGGACGGGCGGAATATTTGAACGAATAGGCCGCGCCATAGCCCACCTTGCGCACCAGCTCCATCGTATCCTCGAAATCCTGATCGGTCTCGCCGGGGAAGCCCACGATAAAATCGCCCGAAAGCACCAGATCGGGGCGGGCGGCACGGATACGCTCGATCAGGCGGATATATTCCGCCGCCGTATGCTTGCGGTTCATCGCCTTCAGAATACGGTCGGAGCCCGATTGCACCGGCAGATGCAGATAGGGCATCAGCTTGGGTTCATCGCCGTGGGCGGCGATCAGATCATCTTCCATGTCATTCGGATGCGAGGTGGTATAGCGGATCCGGTCCAGCCCCTCGATCTTGGCCAATTCGCGCACCAGACGCGCCAGAGACCAGGTGCCCTCCTCGCCCTCGCCGTGATAGGCGTTGACGTTCTGACCCAGAAGGGTGATCTCGCGCACGCCCTTCTCGACCAGCTTGCGCGCCTCGCCCAAGATGCGGGCCACAGGGCGCGAGACCTCGGCCCCGCGGGTATAGGGCACCACGCAGAAGGCGCAGAACTTGTCGCACCCTTCCTGCACCGTCAGAAAGGCGGTGGGGCGCGCCTGCACGGGGCGCTCGGGAAGATGTTCGAATTTATCCTCGACGGGGAAGTCGGTATCCACCGGCTTCTCGCCGCGATCCACCGCGCGGGTCATCGCAGGCAGTTTGTGATAGCTTTGCGAGCCCACCACCATATCCACCAGCGGCATGCGGCGGCGGATCTCTTCGCCCTCGGCCTGCGCCACACAGCCCGCCACCCCGATCTTCAGGTTCGGGTTGGCCTCTTTGAGCGGACGCAGGCGGCCCAGCTCGTGATAGACCTTCTCGGCGGCCTTCTCGCGGATGTGGCAGGTGTTCAGCAGCACCATATCGGCCTCTTCGGGGCTGTCGGTCAGGACATAGCCCTCGCCGCCCATCGCCTCGGCCATACGCTCGCTGTCATAGACGTTCATCTGGCAGCCGTAGGTCTTGATATGCAGCTTCTTCAGCACCGGAACGGCGGGCGTCTCAACGGTATCAAGCTTGGAATCGGGCATCAGAGAAACCTCCTGGCGGACAGATTGGGGGCGGATGTGGCGGATCGGCAGCCTGCCCGATACCGGAGATTGCCCTATGGAGCAAGCATCGCCCGTCAAGCTGCGGCCAAAAGTGATGTTTTCACAGACCAGAAAGGCAATGGTAGGTGGTGCAAGAATGCCCCGCGCCGCAGGCTCGGGCGATCACGCTCTTGTAATCACCTGCCTCTTGGGGAAATCTGGCGCAAAAGACCGGACGCTCCATGCTATTTTCTTCTCTTGATGATCTTGCCAGCAAGGGCCAGTCCCTGTTTGCCAAAGGGCCGGTGGCCTTGATTCTTGTCGAGGACGAGGTCGAGCTGGACAGCACGCTGGCCCATCATCTGAACTGTGGCTTCCGAGAGGTGATCGCCTTCATGCCGCAGGCCCTACCCCTGCCCGAAGGGTTCGAGGCGCGGGTTCACAGAGTCGATTACGACACCCATGAACCGGGTGCGACGGTGGCGGCGGTCAATCTGGCCATCAGCCTGACCCCGCCCAAGGTCTGGTTGTATTATTGCTATAACGCCGAATATCTCTTCTATCCGTTCAGCGAGACCCGCCGCGTGGGCGAAATGCTGGCCTTCCATACCGAAGAGCGGCGTCCCGCGATGCTGACCTATGTGATCGACCTTTATACCGCCGATCTGGAGGCCAATCCCAATGGCGTCAGCCGCGAGGATGCGATGCTGGACCGCGCGGGCTATTACGCGCTGGCACGGCTCGACCCCGAAAACCACAATCACCCCAAGGAGCGGCAGCTCGATTTCTTTGGCGGGTTGCGCTGGCGCTTCGAGGAACATGTGCGCGAGAACCGTCGC